>JAXHTF010000051.1 GCA_034211275.1 Acidobacteriota bacterium | reverse complement strand
AGTAGTAGGGCCGCAGGGTCTCGATATATGCGCCGGGCATGATCTGGTGGAAGCCGGCCAGGGCGGTGACGGCGCTGATGCCGTCGATGCCGTTCCAGGGGGGCATACCCAGCAGGTCGAGAAGGGTGGGGGCGACGTCGACCAGCCGGGGATGGACATCGGCGCGGCATTTGCCGGCGGCGACCTCCCCGGGCCAGTGGAAGATCAGGGGCACCAATACGGTGCTGTCGTAGAGGAAGAATCCGTGGGTCTCCTCGCCGTGCTCTCCCAGGCTCTCACCATGATCCGCGGTGAAGATGACCAGCGGTGGTTGGGAGGAGGTTCCCCGGGCCGCCTTCAAGAGGTCCCCGAGGGCCCGATCCACCGCCGCCACCTCGCCCTGGTAAGCACCCCGGGGGCCGTCCTGGAGCAAGTCCGCCGGCGGTTCGTAGGGGGCGTGGGGATCGTAGTAGTGAACCCATAGGAACCACGGGCCGTCTTGGCCCTTCAGCCACTGCTCGGCCGCCACGGTGGTCTCCGCCGCCGGCCGTTCGAGCTCTTCGCCGTCCAGGGCCAGCACGCCGTCGAAATGATCGAAACCGCGGTCGAGGCCGAACTCGGGGCTCAGGGGATAGCCGCTGGTGAAGGCGCCGGTGGCGTACCCGGCCCGGCCCAAGGTCTCCGCCAGGGTCTGCATGCCCACGCCCAAGACCTGACCGTTGTCCCGCACGCCATGGCGGCGGGGGAGCAGGCCGGTGAGAAGGGACGCATGGGCCGGTGCGGTGAGGGGGGCCGTGGTCACCGCCGCCGGAAAGGCGCAGCCCTCCGCCGCCAGCTGGTCGACGTTGGGGGTCCCCTCGACGCCGGAGACCCAACCCAGGGCGTCCGGCCGCAGGGTGTCGACGGTAACCAGCAGGACATTGGGCGGTCCGGTGTCCTCCTTTTGGGCTTCTGAAGGCCCAGTGAAGGCGGCGAGGCCGAGAATCAGCGTGAGGAGGACAGATAGACGGAGGGCGGTTCGATTCTTCATGGGCGTGATCATCCCACGACCCGAACGCCAAGCCCAGCCCCCGTCCGCTAAGGATTGCTGCCGGCTGTGGTTGGCAGGGCGTAGGGGGATGCGTTGAGCGGGAGTCGAATCGAGATCTGAGTGGCGGTGAGTCCGCTGTAGGACACCCTGGGAGAAGCAACAAGTGGGTCCCACCGTGTTGGAGCATGTCCTGGGAGCGCCGGCTTCTAGCCGGTTGGGCGGGGAGGGGCACAAGAAAAACCCCCGGCTGCCGCGAGGGCGAGCCGGGGGTTCCTTGAGGCTAGCGGGGGAGAGGCGGACTCAGGGAGTGCCACCCACCACGTTGCTCCAATTGCCGGTGCCACCGCCTTCGAAACCATCGCCGAAGATGCTGGTGGTGACGTTGCAGGTGTTGAGCTGGCCATCGTCCGTTTGCAGGTCGAAGTCGGTCAGCGTGACCTCGTCGAAGTAGAACCCGCGCAGGGCCAGCGCACCATCGGTGGAGTAGGTGACCTCCAGATAGCGCGGCAGGCCGGCAACGCCGACGGAGCCCAGGGCCCCGGCGGACCAGGAGCTGGTGCCCCAGGTGGCCTCGGTGTCGGCCCAGCCTTCCTCCGGTTCCAAGCAACCGCTGAAGTTGCCGGGGCCGCTGCTGTCGGCGTTGTAGGGCCGGCCGCTGTCCGGGGTGACCAGGGTGCGGGTGTCCGTCGAATCCACCAGCGCGACGTTGGCACGGTCGTACCAAGTGCCGCCGGAGAGCGGTTCGATGTCGTAGTTGTTCCACAGCGACAGCGTCGAGGTGGCGGTGAGGCGGATCTCCGGCGAGCGGATCCGGTCGCAGGCACCGTTCAGGGCGTTGGAGGAAGCGACGGCGTCGGTGGTGCTGTCACCGCCGGCAAAGCTGTCGTCCAGAGCGAAGATCCCGCTGTTCACCTGCCAGCCCTCGAGACGGCCGGTCTCGAAGCTGAAGGTGTGGCTGGCGAAGGTCTCCATGTCGCTGTTCAGCCCACCGAGGGTGAGCACCGCGGTGCGGGTCTGGGGCGAGATCTCGTCGGCGGTGACCTCCACCATGATCTGCATCGACTCCTGGTACGAGGTACCGGCGGAGGTGATGTCGAATTGGGCAGTGCCCGGACCGCACTCGGCGAGGGAGGCGGTGACCGCCGTCGGCAAGGACGTGATTACCGAGACCTCCGGATGGCTGATCACCTGGACGTCCAGCAGCTGGACGTTGGTCAGGGCGCCGGTGCCGATGTTGTCCACGTCGAAGCTGATGGTGGCGGTCTCGCAGTTGTCGAGATACGCGTCACCGTCGCCGGTGCTGGGCGCCACGGCCACCGAAGCGGCGTTGATGCCCAGGTTGGCGCCAGGGGTGGCGGTGATCATCTGGCAGGTGCTCATGGGGCTACGGCACGCGTTGCTGGTGCCCACCGCCATCACCGAGTAGTAGTAGTCGCGGCCGTTCTGCAGCTCCGTGTCGTAGAACTCCAGGTCCGTGGTGTCGGCGACCATGATCTTGCCGAAGTCGCAGCCGAAGACGCCGTCGGTGCGGAAGACCTGATAGCTGACGGCTCCGGCGACGGCACCCCAGGTGACGTGGGCGCCGCGGTCCAAGGCGGTGGCGCTGACCACCGGCGCCGCGGTGGGCGCTCCAGCGCAGCCGCTGTTGGTCACCGCCGGGGTCGGGCAGGCGATGTCGTGGCGGTCGAAGGCGGCGAAGATGGCGCTCATGTGGGGCGTACCGTCGCCCAGGTTGCCGTTGTCGTCGTCCGCCGCCAGATAGTTGAGATAGCCGCCGTCGGCGTTGCAGCCGTCGCCGGTGGCGGTGCCGTTGACGCAGGAGTACCAGCTACCCACCGTGGCGGAGCCGTAGTAGGTCAGACGGGTGGTCTCCTCCAGCGCGGTGTTGAGATCGTAGTTGAAGGGAATCCCCTGCAGGTCCCGAGCGTAGAGGTCCCACACCGCCTCGGCGTAGACCTGACCCTCGCAGTGCACGCCGCCGCCGCAGGGCGACGGTCCGGCGCCGCAAGCGCCGTCGATGAAGGCGATGCCGTGGGGGTTGCCGGAGGCGCGCTGGGCCCAGTCGATCTCCCGGACTCCGGTGCAGCTCAGGCAGGCGTCGCCGAAGCCGGTGCAGTTGGTGGCGCGGAAGTTGCGCCCAATGCAGGAGGTGTTGAGGCGCAGGGAGGCGAAGATGTCGGCGATGCCCTCACCGGGGTTGGACACCGACCCGGTGAGGTCGTTGTTGTCCATCCCGTGGCCCCACTCGTGGTCGAAGACGCCGGCGATCTCACCGGTGTTGTTGCAGCCGCCGCCGGAGGTGAAGAAGTTGACCTGACCATTCCAGCTGGCGTTGCAGTTGGAGTTGATGTTCATGTTGGAGATCAGCTTCTGCTGCAGCCAGACATTGCCCGGCAGATATCCGCGGGCAGCTTCCTTGATGCGGTTCATCTCGTAGAAGCCGGAGCGCGAGGAGCGGGTGTTGCCGGCGGAGGCTCCCCCGGCGACGTTGCAGTCGGTGCCGGGGCTGGTGCCGAAGTCTAGGGTGTCGCCGGCGGTGCTCTCGCTGATGGCGCCGCAGTTGTCGTTCATCGACATGTAGAGGCCGTCGAGGGTGCTCTCGATGGTGCCATCGACGCAGGCGGGAAGGTTGCCGCCGGCGTCGGTGTAGACCACCTCGCCGCCGACGATGACGTTGGTGTAGGGCATGGGCCATTCGGCCTGCTCGACGCCGTCGGGGGCAACGCCGTCGTTGCTCACCGGCAGCACGCCGCCCACCACTTCTCGGGGGGAAGCGTAGTGGGCCGTGTCCTGGAAGGAGACGAGCTCACCGCTGTGGGCGTCCACCAGCGCCTCGTAGCGCTCGATGTGGCCGGTGAAGTTCGGGCGCACCACCCACACCAGGCGATAGTCTAGGCCCTCGCCGACTGGGTTGGCGTCCGGCCGCAGGCCCCGGGCCATGGGCACGTAGAGCAGCTCGGTGCGATCCCAGAAACCCTGGCTGCGCACCGGCGCGATGTGCTGGGCGACGCGGCTCGTGGCCTGCTCGCGGTCGAGGGTGGGGGAAGCCGGGGTGGTGATGTCGCCCCAGTTGCGCACGCCCATCAGAATCAGGTTGCCGTGGTTGATCACCGCGGTGAGGAAGCTGTCGCGCACCGGGATGCCGTCGACCACCCGGCGGCCGTGGATCTGCACCAGGCTGCCGCCGGCCTCGGCAGCCACCCGCGGCTCGATCTCGGCGGGGTCGAGGGCCAGAGCCAGCTGATGGATCTCGAGGTAGCTGCGCAGGGAGCTCCAGGCCGCGGCCTCGAGGGCTCGGTCGTCGGCGGGCTCGGGCTGGCGGAGGGTGCTCCAGCTGAGGTTGTTGCCGACGCCGGTGCCGGGGATCATGGGCTCGGAGAGGAGCAGCGTGCCCCAGCGGCCGCTGCGCAGATCGAGGTAGGCGTTGGAGGCAGCCACGTCGAGCCCCGAGAGGCCCACGCTACGGTCCGTAGCAGTGCCGTCGAGCTGATCCGCGGAGCGATAGACATTGCCGATGTAGAGCGCTGGGTGGCGGGTCTCCTTGGCACTCAGCAAGCTGGTGCCGTCACGCTCTACCAAGGCGTCGGCGGGTAAGGCGGCCCAGGCCAGGAGACCTGCGGCGACGAGTAGGATGCGGCTGAGTCGAGGCATCGATCGGCTCCCTCTAGAAAGTCATTCAAGCGACGGTCGCGGCCCAAGGGGCCGGCACGGAGCATGGAGTCTGCAGCTGAAGAGCCCGCAAAAAAGACGTCGTCCACGGGCCATTCCGAAGTTTGTCAGCGACGCTATCACAGGGCGGGCGTGGGTGAACAGCGCGTGCTCGGGCACTGGTGGAGTCGGGCCGGAAAGCCTTGGGGAGAGGATGGGGTCAGGCGGTGGCGGCCACCGGATGGAGCTCTTCCATCTCCACCGCCACCAGCCGCGAGACGCCGCGCTCTTCCATGGTGACGCCGTAGAGATTGGTCGCCACCTCCATGGTCAGCTTGTTGTGGGTGATGACCAGGAATTGGGTCTCCTGGGCCATCTCCCGCAGCATTTCGACGAACCGCAGGGTGTTGGCGTCGTCGAGGGGGGCGTCGACCTCGTCGAGGATGCAGAACGGCGAGGGCTTGGTGCGGAAGAGAGCGAAGAGCAGCGCCACCGCGGTGAGGGCCTTTTCACCGCCGGACATGAGCTGGATATTCTGCAGCCGCTTGCCCGGGGGACGGGCGACGATCTCGATGCCGCTCTCCAGGGGATCTTCCTCGTCCATCAACCGCATCTCCGCCTCGCCGCCGCGGAACAGCCGCTGGAAGACCTCGCCGAAGGTGACATTGACCTCCTCGAAGGTGGAGAGGAAGCGCTCGCTGGAGGTCTCGTTGATCTCGCGGATGGTCTGGCGCAGGCTGGTGACGGAGTCGGCGACGTCGGCCCGTTGGGTGACCAGGAATTCGTGGCGCTCCTGCTGCTCCTCGTATTCCTCCATGGCCAGGACGTTCACCGGTCCCAGACGGTCGAGGGTGGCCTTGGTGGTGGCCAGCTCGCCTTCCAGGCTGGCGAGGTCGTCGGGGGCGGAGTCGGGAGGCGGGGGCAGCTCGCTGCCGAAGCTCTCGTGGAATTGGGTCGCCAGATGCTCGGCGTCCTGGGTCAGGGAAGCCTGCTTGACCCGCAGGTTCTCGATCTCCGTGCGCACCTCGTCCCGGCGTCCCCGGCAGGTGGCCAGCCGCTCCTCCAGGGTGCGCAGGTCGCCGCGCAAATCGTCCAGCTTCTCCTGCTCCAGGATCACCTGATCATCCGCCTCCTGCTGGGCGCCGAGGGCTTGGGAGAGCTCCGCCTCGGCCTGCTCCCGGGAGGCCACCAGCTCCCGCTGCCGGCTTTCCAGCCGCTGGTGCTCCTCGCTCCACAACGCTGCCTGACGTTCGCCCTCGGTGATCTCCCGATCCAGCCGCCGAGCTTCCGACTGCAGGGCCTCCAGCCGTTCTTCCAGCACCTCCAGGCGGCCGGCTCGGCCGGCGCTCTCGGTGCGCAGGCTCTCGCGGTGCGTCTTGGCCTGTTCCACCTGCTCCTGGGCGCGCTCCAGATCCTCCGCCAGGGCGGCCTCCCGCGCCGTCGCCTGCTCCAAGGAGGCCTGATGAGCCCGCTGCCGCTCCACCAATCCGGCGACCTTGGCGTCCACCTCGTCGAGCTCCTGGCGGATGCGCTGGTGTTGCTCCGCCAGCCGTCCGCGGCGGCCTTCCAGGTCCTGCTGCCGCGCCTGGCTCACCGCCAGATCCTGGCGCAGCTGGCCGCTGGCGTCCTCCAGGCGGTTCTTCTCCTTCGCCTGTCGGGCGCGCTTTTCCACCAGCTCCTGGATGCGGCGGCTGGCCGCCTGGCGCTGGTCTTCCAGCTGCGGCAGGGTTTCCGCCAGCTCCGCCAGCTCCGCTTCCCGGGCAAGGACGCCGGGGATCTCCGAATCACCTTCCAGGTGCAGCAGACCACCCTCGGCCCAGATCCCTTGGCGGCTGATGAAGACCACCCCGGGATGGCTGCGGGCCAGCCGCTCGGCGTCGTCGGCGCCTTCCACTAGGAAGCCCGGGGGCAGGGCGTGGGCGAGCTCCGGCGGCAGGCCCAGAGCCTGGGCTAGGGAGAGCACCACCGCCGGATCCTCCGCGGCCTCTTGGATGGGGGAGAGGGGGCCGTCGTCGGTCTCTGCCGGGGGCGTCACCGGCCGCAGCAGGGTGGCGCCGGCGGAGCGCACCCGGCCGTGGAGATGCTGGGCGAGGGTGGCGGAGGCCTCCTCCGCGTCCAGCAGCACGGCGTCGGTGAGCTCGCCGAGGAAGAAGTCCAGGCTGCTCTCCCAACCGCTCACCGCTTCCAGCCGTTCCGCCAGATAGCGGGGCTCGTCGTAGCCGGAGCCGGCGAGGGCGTCCTCGAGGGTGGCGCGGCGCTCGGCGTGGGCCCGGGCCAGCTGCTCCAGCACGTCCCGGCGCTGCTCGGCTCGGGTCAGCTCGTCCTCGAGCCGGCGCAGCTCGGTGGTGGCGGCCTGCTCTTCCCGCAGGGTGGCTTCCAGGGCCTCGCTCACCGCTGCCAGCTCCTGCTCGGCCTTGGCCAAGGCGGCTTCCAGCTCCTGCACCCGCTCACCGGCGGCGGTCAGGGTCTCGTCGGTCTGGGCCAGCTCGCCAGAAGCTTCGTCCAGCTCTTCCTGCAGGTGGTGGCGGCGGGAGTTGGTGCGCTCTTGCTCGATCTCGCCTTGGTGCACGCGGCTGCGTAGCCCCGAGACCTCACCGTCGGCGCGCAGCAGCTCGGAGCGCACCGTCCCCACCCGCGCCTCGGCCTGGCGCAGCTCTTTTTCTGCCCCTTCGATATGGCTGCGGTCTTCCTCCACCGCGGCGGCGGCGGCGTCCCGCTCCTGGCGTAGCTCCTCGCTCCGTTCCTCGACCTCCGCGAGGCGCTGGCGATGCTCTTCCGATTCCTGTCGCCGCCGTTGGGCCAGCTCGCTGCCGCCGGCGGCGCGCTCAGCGATCTCCTGCAGGGTCTGGCGGGAGGATTTGAGGAATTCCTGCCGGCCTTCGATGGTGGCGGCGAGCTCGGAGCGCCGCTGGTGGCATTCCCCCAACACTTCCGCCTGGCGTTCCAGGGCTTCCCGGCCGGCGGCCAGGGCGGCCTCGTCGCGGCTCAGGGCGGCGGCCAGCTCGGCGTCGGCGGTGGTGTGCTCGGTGAGGGATTGGCGCAGCACCTCCAGGCGCTGGTGCAGGGTGGCCCAGCGTCCCAGCAGCACCTGCTGCAGGAGCTCCCGGTATTCGACTTCTTTTTCCTTGTAGCGCCGGGCGGCGTTGGCCTGGCGTTTCAGCGAGCGCAGCGCCCGCTCCACCTCGGAGATTACGTCGTCCAGGCGCAGCAGGTTGGCCATGGCCTCTTCCAGCTTGACCTCGGCGATGCGTTTGCGGGCCTTGTAGCGGGTGATGCCGGCGGCCTCTTCGAGCAGCTTGCGGCGTTCCGCCGGCTTGCTCGACAGGATCATGCCGATCTTGCCCTGCTCGATGACCGAGTAGGCCCGGATGCCCAGGCCGGTGTCCATCAGGAGGTCTTTGATCTCCTTCAGACGGACGGTGCGGCCGTTGAGGCGGTATTGGCTCTCACCGCTGCGCAACACCCGCCGGCCGATGGTGATGACGCCCTCTTCAGAGCGTGGGAAGTCGGGATCGGTGCGCAGGGTGAGAGTGGCTTCCGCCATCCCCAGAGGACGCCGGCCCTCGGAGCCGTTGAAGATCACGTCCTCCATGCGGCCACCGCGCAGACTCTTGGCGCTCTGCTCGCCGAGCACCCAGGACATGGAGTCGGAGATATTGCTCTTGCCACAGCCGTTGGGGCCGACGATGGCGGTAATGCCACCGGCGAATTGCACCGTCACGGTGTCGGCAAAACTCTTGAATCCTGAGACTTCCAGTCGATCGAGCTTGAGCATGGTCCTCGCTTTCGGGTCGGCGGGGAAGATAGCAGAGAAGTCATAGACCCACAAGCGGTTGTAGTGCCTAGCCGCTTATGCTACCAGATGTTGCGTTCGATTGGAGATGTTGGCTGATTCGGTCCCGGCACTTGATCCCGGAGCCCAAAAAGATGATATGGTGTTTTCACATAACTTGAGTTGGAAGACCTTTAGAGTTTGGAGGAAGAGATGAGACATGCAGTGGAGAGCCGCCGGAGACGCCGTATGGGCTGGGGGCTGTTGGTGTTGGGGATCCTCTGTTGGGGGCTGGCTCCCGCCGCCGAAGCGGAGATTTGCGCCCTCGACACGGTGCCGGCGGCGACGCTGTTGCTGCCGTACTTCGAGGTCGATCTGGACGAGGACAACGGCTCCACCACCCTGATGTCGGTGGGTAGCTCGGCGGCCGGGTCGCGGCTCGCCCGGGTGACGCTGTGGACCGATATGGCGCTGCCTACCGCTTCCTTCGATCTCTATCTCACCGGCTTCGACATCGCCACCATCAACCTGCGGGACGTGCTCCAATTCGGCCTGCTGCCGGACGATGGAGTCTTCTCGGAGCCCGGTGACCTCTCCCACCCGAACCCGGCTTTCCCGGGCTGCGCGCCGGATTCCCGGGAGATTCCCGCTGGCTTCCTGGCGGAGATGCAGAAGGCCCATCTGGGGGTCGGCTCGGGTCTCTACGGCGGCCTGTGCGCGGGCTCGCCGCGCCTCGGCGGAGGAGACGAGAGTCTGGCCAAGGGTTTCGTCACCGTCGACGTGGTGGGGGAGTGCTCGCCGATTCATCCTGGGCAGGAGGGCTATTTCGGGCCCGACGGTATCGCCCTCGACGACAACGTGCTGTGGGGGGACTTTTTCTTCGTCGACCCGGCGGGGAACTTCGCCCAGGGCGAGCCGTTGGTGCGCCTGGAGGCTTCTGCCGAGCACTTAGGCCCCGGGGACCGCACCTTCTACAGCTTCCTGGTGGGCGGCGACGGCTCCGACCACCGCGAGCCGCTGCCGTCCATCTGGAGCACCCGCTACCTCTCCGGCGGCGCGTTCTCCGGCGGTACCTCCCTCATCGCCTGGCGCGGTCCCGTCCTCGAGCCGGCACCGTTCTCCTGTCCGTCGAACTTCAGCGGCTTCGACCCCGTCCCCAGCTTCCGGGAGGCCTACGCCTTCGACGAGGAGGAGTCGGTGGTGGGGATTTACCCCAGCGGCGGCATCATCGATCCGCCGCCGCCGCCCATCGACGTCGAACCGCTTCCCTTCTACGCCAACAAAGTGCGATTCGAGGAGTGGCTCTTTCCGCCGCCGTGGGAATTCGGCTGGCTGTCCTTCGATCTGAGGAGCCGCGAGCCTTTCGGCGTCACCCACCCCATGTCCCAGGCTTGGCTCGGCGCCACCTTTGACGCCAGCGGCTTGTTCAGCGTCGGCATGCAGGGCACCCACCACGACTCGCCGTGCGCCATCGAAGGCTGTGCTCTCGGGGAATCGATACCGGCGGGGGAGGTCTGTCTGCGACCCCTGGCCGGCGGCTCGGACGAGCTCGAAGAGGGCGATTCCGCAGTGCTGGTGATCGTCCCCGCGGGCTGCTACTCGAGCAGCTGCACCCAGATCTTCGACGCCCGCTGCTCGGTGGTGGGCAGCGGCAATGAACGCCAAGTGATCACCCACTTCTGTCTCTCCGAGGACACTTCCGGGGCCGTCGGCTGCACGGCGGACTGCGGTGGCGGTGGCACGGCGGACTGCCGCCTCAGCGGGCTGGGAGCCGGCGACCACACGATTCAGGTCGACGACCTGACGCTGGAGTTCTCCATCCCCACCACCGTTCCCCCGCTGGGCATCTGCACCGGGTCGCCGTTCTGAGCGCGTCGCGGCACCGCCCGCGAGCCGGCGGATCCACCGGGACGGAATCCGCCCACCCTACCTACTCGCGGAGACGGAACCGCGAGCCGTAGGGTGGGCGCCAGCCCACCATTTCCCGACCCTCGCGGAGACGAAGCGGAGAGCGCCCGCCTACCGTGGCTCGGAGTTTCGACCAGCCCACCGACGTGACGAGTCAGGAAGCTTCGGAGCGGCGGAGGCGGGGGTAGTAGAAGGCGACCCACAGGGCCAGCGGCAGGCCGAGCTTGAAGGGTAGGTCCAGCAGGTGCTTGCCCAGGCCATAGAAATTCTGCGCCAGTGAGCCGTAGTGCTCGGCGCTCCACTCGCCGAGCTGGGTGGCGTAGGCGAATTTGACCCAGAAGAAGAGCAGGATCAGGTCGAAGAAGACGGTCACCAGCACCGCCCAGCCGAGGTTGCTCAGCCGTTCCTTCCAGGGCACCCCCGGCACTGCCAGGAAGAGGGCTCCGAGCAGGATCAGGTGGTAGTGGATATCGGTCACCCGCACTGAATACACGCGGCTCTTGGCCGGCGGTCGGTCGGTGCGGATCACCGCAACGTAATGCTCATCCGACGGATGGGGCTCCAGCCGGGTGACGTTGGGACTCTCGCTGAGATTGAGCAGATTCTGGCCGCCGACGGTGAGGAAGCGGTTGTAGAACCCGGTGAGCAACACCCAGACGATGGCCGCCGGCAGCAGCCAGAGGATGACGTTGCGGATCAGCTTGGGGACCTGCACCGGGGTCTCCGCCGCTGGTCAGCTCTCCGCCGGCTGGGGCTTGGGCGCCGCGAAGCGGTCCGCCCAAAAGATCCACAGCAGCACGCCGAAGAGGATGACCACGGTTTGCCAGATGACGGTGTGGGAGGTGTCGAAGAGCTTGGGGAAGTAGACGCCGGTGAGGAAGAGGGCCACCACCCGGATGAGATTGACCACCTGAATCGCGATCAGCCCCAAGCCCAGCCCCAGCGCCCGCGCCCGCCACGGCGCCGGAAAGGCGAGGACTGCGGAGCAGAAGATGAGCATCGTCTCGACGCCGTTGCAGCCGTTGCGGATGTTGACGTGGAAGCGGTCGCTGCGGATTTGCGTCCCGGTGCGGGTGACATCCTGGCCGATGACGTCCAGCGCCACCCCGCTCACCACCGCCACCATGCCGGTGAAGGGTTCGATGACGTGCTCGTTGATGCTGTTGAGGGAGATCAGCGCGAAGCTGCCCCCCAAGAGGATGGCGAAGATCACCAGGAAGGCCAGCTCGGAGCGATAGGCTCTCCAGCCGGTGGCCTTGGTTTGGGAGCTCTGATCTTTGGAGCCATGGCCCTTGGAGCTGGATTTATTCGAGCTGGGGCCCTTCGGGGTCTTCCCTCGTTCGTTCTTTGCGCTCATTCGTCCGGGGTCGGTAGTGGGTGATTTCTGAAGGCTTTGCCGTGCCGCTGGATCTTAGAGGAGCCGGCGCCGGGTGTCCAGGGCGGTAGACGCTCGTCGTTGACAGCCCCCGCCCCCCCGATCTACCATTCCGCCGGCTGGGAGAGCCGCACCGCTCCCGGCTAGGAAACCCACCTTGCAAGCCAATCTCGAACCGAAAGTCAGCCTGCTGGACCGCCAGCAGATGCAGCGCGTCATCCGCCGGATGGCCGGGGAAGTGGTGGAGATGGATGGGGTGGAGGGGCTGATGCTGGTGGGGATTCGCACCCGCGGGGTTCCTCTGGCGCAGCGTATGGCGGACGCCATCGAGGAGCTCGAGGGGGTGAAGGTGCCCCAGGGCGTCCTCGACATCACCCTCTACCGCGACGATCTCTCCACCATCGCGCCGCAGCCGGTGGTCAAGGCCACCCGCCTGCCGGAGGACATCGCCGGCAAGCTGGTGGTGTTGTGCGACGACGTGCTCTACACCGGACGCACGGGGCGCGCCGCCATCGACGCCCTGCTGGACTATGGCCGGCCCCGGGCGGTGCGGCTGGCGGTGCTCATCGACCGCGGTCATCGGGAGCTGCCGGTACAGGCGGATATCGTCGGCCGCAACGTGCCCACTGCCCGCCGGGAGGTGGTGGAAGTGCTCTTCGACGAGACCGACGGTTCCGAGGAGGTACGGCTGATGACTCGGAAGGAGGACGCGTGACCTGGTCGAGGAAGGATCTCCTGGGCATCGCCGACCTGACGCCGGAGGAGATCCAGCTGATCCTCGACACCGCCGAAGGATTTCGCGAGGTTTCCCAGCGACCGGTGAAGAAGGTGCCGACGCTGCGCGGCAAGACGGTGATCAACCTCTTCTTCGAGGCCTCCACCCGCACTCGCTCCAGCTTCGAGATCGCCGAGAAGCGACTGAGCGCCGACTCGATCAATTTCTCCGCCTCATCCTCGGCCTTGTCCAAGGGCGAGAGCCTCATCGACACCGCCCTCAACCTCCAGGCCATGGCGCCGGACGTGGTGGTGATTCGCCACATGCACCCGGGAGTTCCCCACATGCTCGCCGAGCGCATCGCCGCGGGGGTGGTGAACGCCGGGGACGGCGCCCACGAGCATCCCACTCAAGCCTTGCTGGACGCCTACACCATCCGCAAGCGCAAGGGCCGGCTGGAAGGGCTCAAGGTCGCCATCATCGGCGATATCGAGCACAGCCGGGTAGTGCGCTCGAACATTCTCCTGCTCACCAAGATGGGCGCTGAAGTACGGGTCGCCGGTCCCCACACCATGATGCCGGTGGCGGTGGAGGCGCTGGGGGCCCAGCCGGTGTACAGCCTCTCCGAGGCCCTCGACGGCGTTGACGTGGTGATGATGTTGCGCATCCAGCTGGAGCGCCAAAGCCGCATGCGCATGCCGTCGGTGAAGGAATACTTCCACCTCTTCGGCCTGACGCCCAAGCACCTGGCCCTGGCCAACGACGACGCCATCGTGATGCATCCGGGCCCGATGAACCGGGGCGTGGAAATTGCCAGTGAGGTGGCCGACGGTCCCTATTCGGTAATCCTTCAGCAGGTGGAGGCGGGAGTGGCGGTGCGCATGGCGGTGCTCTATCTGCTCTTGGGGCTGCGGGACCAGGAGGGAGAAGGATGAGCCAAGGCAAGGGCCAAGACGGAAAGCAGCACCGCGGCCAATTGGTGCTCCAGGGTGGCCGGGTGGTGGACCCGAGTCAGGGGCTGGATGGCCGCCGCGATCTGCTGGTGGAAGACGGTGTGGTGCGGGCAGTGGAGGAGTCGCTGGAGGTGCCGGAGGGTGCCGAGGTCTTCGACGCCTCGGAACTGGTGGTCGCTCCCGGGCTCATCGACATGCACGTGCACCTGCGGGAGCCCGGCTTCGAATACAAGGAGACGCTGCTCACCGGCACCCGGTCCGCCGCCGCCGGTGGCTTCACCGCCGTCGCCTGCATGGCCAACACCAGCCCGGTGAACGACAACAGCTCGGTGACCCGCCACATCCTGGCGGAGGCGGAGCGTTCCGGTTTCGCCCGGGTCTATCCCATCGGGGCTATCAGCAAGGGGATGAAGGGAGAGGAGCTCTCGGAGCTGGGAGAGATGGTGCGCGCCGGCGCCGTCGCCGTCTCCGACGACGGGCTGCCGGTGAAGAACGCCGAGTTGATGCGTCGCGCCCTGCTCTACGCCCGCCACTTCGACGTGCCGGTGATCCAGCACGCCGAGGATCTGGATCTCACCGGTCCCGGGGTCATGCACGAGGGCGAGTGGTCTACCCGCCTCGGTCTACCGGGAATCCCCGGCGCCTCCGAGGACGTGGTGGTGGCCAGGGATCTGATCCTGGCGGAGGACAGCGGTGGTCGCTACCACGTGGCCCATCTGAGCACCGGCCGCGCCCTGCGCCTGGTGCGCCGGGCGCGGGAAGACGGGCTGAAGGTGAGCTGTGAGGTCACTCCCCACCACTTGCTGCTGACGGATCAGGCGGTGGCGGAGTACAACTACTCGGCCAACACCAAGATGAAGCCGCCGCTACGCTCCGAGGCGGATCGCCAGGCGCTCCTGGAAGGCCTCGCCGACGGCTCCATCGACGTCATCGCCACCGACCACGCGCCCCACCATCCGGACGAGAAGGCGGTGCAATTCTCCTGCTCGCCCTTCGGTATCCTGGGCCTCGAGACCGCTTTGCCCCTGTCCCTGGACCGCCTGGTCCACGCCGGCGTCATCTCCCTCTCCCGCATGGTGGATCTGCTCTCCTGCGGCCCGGCGAGAGTCCTCGGGATCCCCGGCGGCACCCTGGCCCCGGGCTCGGTAGCGGACATCACGGTCTTCGATCCCGAGAAGGAAACGACCATCGACGTCTCCAAATCCGAGAGCAAATCCCGCAACACCCCCTTCGACGGCTGGCGCCTCAAAGGCTCCCCGGTGGCTACCTTCCTGGGTGGGCGTCGGGTGACGCTCTAATTCCTTCCGGCGGCGCCGATCACGGGGGCGAGCCGCTGCTGCATTTGCAGCGGACGCCGCCGGTGGAGCACGAGCTACCGCCGCCGCCGGTGTAGAGATCACAGAAGCCGACGCTGCCGTTGCTCAGCAGGCAGGCGGCGCCCAGGCGGTCTCCGGAGCATTGGGGCTCGCCGCAGGTGCCGCAGACGATCTGGTGCCCTTGGGCCTGCCAGCTCGGGGGCGAGAGGGCCGATGCGGTGGGCGAGCAATTCTGGATCGCGGGGGATGGATCTTCCGGCGCAGCCGGACCTGCCAGGGCGGGAGCTGCCAGCAGGACGGAGAGAGCCAGCGATCCAACGAGCACGAGCCAAGGGGCGAGTTTCATGGTTCCTCCCGGATGAAGAGTCTTCTGTATTGATGGTCAGTCCTATTGATTATTCGTATATTCTGGCTCGTTGCAACAGTGGGGGCCGAGGCCTGGAATGCCCCCGGAGGTCATTTACGCTAGAATCCCATGCGCATGAGCCAGGATCTCCTCACCACCGCCACGTCCGCCGCCCGCGCCGGCGGCGAAATTCTCCGCCGGGCGTTCCGGGCGGAGGATCTGGCCGTGGAGCGCAAGGGGCGCCACGACTACGTCACCCGGGTCGACTATGAGAGCGAGGAGGCGGTGCTCGAAGTGATCCGTCGGCGGCATCCGGACCACGCGATCCTGGCAGAGGAGGGCGGGCGAGAAGCCGGCGCTGCGCAGAGCGATGGCGGGGAGGCGGACTGCCAATGGCTGGTGGATCCGCTGGACGGCACCACCAACTTCCTGAAGCAGCTGCCCTTCTTCGCCGTTTCCGTCGCCTGCCGCTGCCGCGGCGAGCTGGTGGCGGCGGTGGTGCTGGATCCCCTCCGCAACGACCTCTTCGGCGCCGCCCGTGGTCTCGGAGCGACCCTCAACGGCCAGCCCATCCGAGTTTCCTCCCGCGCCGGCCTCGACGACGCCTTCGTCGCCACCGGCTTTCCGTTTCGCCACTCCCAGGCAGTGCGGGAGCGTTACTTCGCTTCCTTCCATCGGGTCTTCGAACGCGTCTCCGGCGTCCGTCGCTGCGGCTCCGCGGCGCTGGATCTGGCCTATACCGCTTCCGGCGTCTTCGACGGCTTCTGGGAGTATGGACTGGCGCCCTGGGATATCGCCGCCGGGGCCCTATTGGTGCGCGAGGCCGGCGGGGTGATCACCGACGACCTGGGGGAGGATGGATTCCTCGCCAGCGGCAACGTGGTGGCGGGCCCGGCGGGGCTGCATCGGGAGCTGTTGGCGGAAGCGACGCCGTCCGCCGCCGAGGAGCTGGCCGTGGGAGCTGAGGCGTGAAGATCCGCAAGCGCAAGATGCGGCCGGGAAACCTGTCTCCTCAGGAGCTCGCTTCGAAGCGCCGGCGGGACCGCTTCGAGGTGCAGATCCACCCGATGGATATTCGCTCCCGGGTGCGCTACCTCTTCTTCTCCCGACGCCAGGTGTTGAGCGCCGCCGCCGCCGTGCTCGCCTACGTCCTCTTCCTCGGTTTCGCGCTGTGGAAGGCGCCGTCGGTGATCGCCAACCTCTGGAGTTACAACGAGTACCAGCAGCTGGTGGCGGAACGGCAGGCGCTGGGAGAAAAGCTCCGGCCGCTGGTGACGGAGCTCCAAGGCCTGGCTGCGGAGACCGATGATCTGCGCCTCACCCTCGACCGCATCTACCTGGCCTACGGCCTGGACAACGAAGCGAGCATCGGCCAGGGCGGCTATCCCTTCCAGGTGCAGTCGGTGCCCGACTCCATTTACGCCGATCTGGTGCGCCAGGGCGAGGGTACCCGCCTGCGGGTGACGGAGCAGCTGCGGGTGCTGGACATCTTCACCGAGGAGGTGAAGGAGTTCGAGTCGGCGCGGCGGGGGCAGATTCTCACCACCCCCTCCACCTGCCCGCTGGAGCACGGTAGCTTCGTCCTCACCAGTCCTTTCGGCCACCGTCGCAACCCCTTCACCAACGCCCTCGACTTCCACGCCGGCATCGATCTGTCGGCGCTGGAGGGTACCCCCATCCATGCACCGGCGGACGGGGTGGTGGTCTTCGCCGGCCGCTATCCGCTGCGCCGCAGCGCCGCCTGGTGGCGCTACGGCAACCTGGTGGTGCTGAAGAACGGCGATGACTTCATCTCCCTCTACGCCCACTGCGACGAGATTCTGGTGCGCAAGGGCCAGAAGGTGGAGCAGGGGGATCAGCTGGCGACGGTGGGCAACACCGGTCTGTCCACCAACCCGCACCTGCACTACGAGATCCGGCGCCGCGACACCGAGGGCAATCTGGTGCCGGTGGATCCCCGCATCTACATGTTGGACCTGCAGCTCAGCGACAGCGAGAAGCTCCTGGTCGCCACCCGCAACGCCCCCAAGCTGGAAGGCTTCGAGCCGCTACCACGATTGCTGCAGCGCTAGGCCCGCCCGGGCACCTTGCCGTGCCCCCAGCCTCGCCTGTGGCCATTCCCCGACTCCTTCAATCCGCCCGCTTTCCGGAGACTCCGACCATGGCCAAGAACACCGCTGAAGAAGCCGCCCCGACCATGATCATCCCCAAGGGCACCGAGATCCAGGTGGATAGCCACGGTCAGCTCTCGGTGCGTACCCCGGGCAACCTGGTGATCCAGAACTCCGGGCACTACGCCAACCTGGAATCCGTCGGTGGCTCCATCCGCATCGAGCCCAACGTCGAGGTGGAGGCGGTGAGCGTGCGCTGCGCCGAGACCTGCTACGTTCAAGGTAGCCTCACCGCCTGGCAGGTCACCGCCCGCAGCCTGCACCTGGAGGACACCGCCCAAGCCCACATCGTGCTGCAGGATACGGAAAGCCTGGAGGTGGGCAAGGGAGCCCGGCTGATCGGTAATTTCGCGTCCGAGAAGGAGCTCTTCTTCCTCTTCTCCCGCTTTTCCCAGCAGGTCCGTTCGCTGCCCTTCTACCAGCGCGACGACGCCGAGGAAGCCGAGGTGGTGGGGGAGGAGGACGACGGAGTTCCTCCTCTGTCTCTGCTCTCCGGCACCGACCCTACCGCCAGCGCCGAGCTCGAAGATCCCCTCTTCTTCGCTCTGGTCCTGCTCGAACGAGATCGTTCCCGTCAGGAGTACAACGGTGGGGAGGAGCGGGTGCTGGACGAGCTCATCAAACTCCTGCGCCAGGGCGACGTGGAGACCCTCCGCCACACCCACCGCGCCCTGTTCAACCGCATCTCCAAGCCCACCAACCTCGTCCAGCGCGCCCGCCACATGATCTCCCGCAGCTTCGCACCGACCCCTTCGGAGCCGGAGATGGAGGAGATGGACGACGAGGAGGTCTGAGGCCTCGCCGGGTCGCTAACCCCCGGTGGTCACCCGCACCACCTCTTCGAAGGTGGTGGTGCCCTCCGCGAGCTTGCGCAGGGCGCTTTGGCGTAGGGTGCGCATACCGTTCTTGACCGCTTCCCGCTTGATTTCCGGAGCGTCGGCGTTGGCCAGGATGAGGTCCTTGACCGCGTCGTCGATGGGCAGCACCTCGAAAATGCCGGAGCGCCCCAGGTAGCCGGTGCCGCGGCATTCGGGGCAGCCTTCGCCCTCCCGCACCTTGACCTTCTTGCCCTGGGGCACCGACAACCGCAGGGTGCGGATCTCGTCGCCGGTGAGGAAGCGGTCGGTGATGCAGTGGCTGCAGATCTTGCGCACCAGGCGCTGGGCCATGGAGCCGGCGAGGGTGGAGGTGATCATGAAGCGCTCGACCCCCAGATCCGACAGGCGGGTGACGGCGGAGGCGGCGTCGTTGGTGTGCAGAGTAGAGAAGACCAGGTGGCCGGTGAGGGCCGCCTGGGTGGCGTAGTGGGCGGTCTCCTGGTCGCGGATTTCGCCGACCATGATGATGTCCGGATCCTGGCGCAGGATGTGGCGCAGCGCCGCCGCGAAGGTGATCCCCACCTTGTTCTGCACCGCTGTCTGGTTGAAGTCCTCGTAGACCATCTCGATGGGGTCCTCGATGGTGGTGACGTTGACCTCTCGGTTGGCGATGGTCTTGAGGGCGGAGTAGAGGGTGGTGGTCTTACCGGAGCCGGTGGGGCCTGTGACCAGGACGATGCCGTGGGGGCGGGAGATGAAGTCGTTGAAATGACTCAGCTCATCGGCGTAGAAGCCCAGGGAGCTCAGATCCTGGGTCAGCACCTCGGGGTCGAAGATGCGCAGCACGATCTTCTCGCCGAAGGCCACCGGCAGGGTGGAAACGCGGAGCTCCACCTCGCGGCCGCCGCGGAGGGTCTTGACCCGGCCGTCCTGGGGGCGGCGTTTCTCGGCGATGTCCAGCCGGGACATGGTCTTGAGCCGGCTCACCACCGCCCGGTGCACCACCTTGGGCAGGGTCTGGATGTCGTGGAGCACGCCGTCGATGCGGAAGCGGATCACCGCGGTCTCGCGCCGGGGCTCGACGTGGATGTCGCTGGCACGGCTCTCGTAGGCGTGTTGGAGCATGAACTCGACGGCGTTGACCACGTGCTGGTCGCTGGATTCGATCTCCGTCTCGCTCTTCATCCGCACCAGCTGCTCGAGGTTGCCCAGGTCGAGGCTCTGGTCCAGATCCTGCTGGGCGCGCTTCACCGAGTGGCGCAGGCCGTAGAACTCGGTGATGGCCCGCAGCACCTCCGGCTCCGAGGCGACGACCATTTCCAGCTCGCGGTCGGCGATGCGGCGGAAGGAGTCCACGGCTTCGAGATCGAAGGGGTTGGCGCAGGCCACCCGCAGCTTTCCGGCCACCATCTCCAGGGGGATCATGCGGTGGCGGCGGGCGAAGGGGCGGGACATCTTGCTCTCGATGAGGTCGGCGTCCAGGGAGAGAGCGTCGATGCGCACGTGCTCGTGGTCCGTGTCCTTGGCCAGGGCGCGGGCGATGACGTGCTCGTCCACCAGTTGGTCGCCGTTGTCGCCACCGTGGACGGGCAGCTTCATGCTCTGGATCAGCTCGTAGGCCACCGCCCGCTGCTCGTAGGCGCGATGGGAATAGTCGTTGGGGAGGTTGCGCGCTTCCTTGCGCACCATCTCCACCTGGCGCTCATCGAGAATGCCCTGGCGCTTGAGAACGGAGGCAACGATTTCGGGGGTCAGAATCATGCGGTCTCCCAGGGGGCGGAAGGCCCCAGTCACGAGGGACTAGTGGCGAAGGACTAGGAGTCTACCAAGGTGGGGAGGGCGGCTGGGAGAGGGGGATCGAGGGGGTGAGGTTTCAGTCGGTACACCGGCAATTCTTTTGGACGCTCCGATCCAAATGCTCAGGAGGCGCGAGCCGTCGGAGCAGCCTCTCGCTCTTCAGCTTCCGACCCCTGCCCCCGCGATCCCGGCGCCAGCGCACAGTGGGAGCAGGCGGGCTCTTGCTTCTCGCCGTCAGCGCCCCCGCCACTGGCCCGGCGCAGGGAGCGCACCATGCCCACCACCGCTGCCACCACCAGCAGGGTCACCACCCAGAATTGGGGATCGCTCCAGGGCACGCTCATCGTGGGCTCACCTCAGGGGATGCCCAGCAAATGCAGGCCGTGGTAGGTGAGGAACGCGCAGACGTAGGCCAGGCCAGTCATATAGGCCAGCTGTACGACGGTCCACTTCCAGCTGTCGGTTTCCCGGCGGGTCACCGCCAGGGTCGGCAGGCATTGCATGGCGAGGACGAAGAAGACCAGCAGGCTGGCGGAGGTGGCGGGGGTGAAGAGGGGAGAGCCGTCGTCCCGGCGGGCGGTGCGGATGCGCTCGATGACCCCGGAGTCCTCGACGTCCAGATCTTCGTCTCCCACCAGCAGCACCGCCATGGTGGAGACGAAGACCTCACGGGCCAGGAAGCTGGTGAGCACACCGACGGTGAGCTGCCAGTCGTAGCCCAGGGGCGCCAGCGCCGGCTCGAAGGTGCGCCCCAGGCGGCCGGCGAAGCTGTAGCGTTGGGAGTACTGCGCCTCCTCGAAGGCGGCCTCGTCCCGTAGCTCCTGGACCTGTGCCTGGATCTCCTCCGGGGCCGGCTCGGGGGCGCTCTCCAGCAGCTGAGAGGCTTCCTGCCGCAGCTCCACCGCCGACTCCGGCGGCGGCGATTGAGGGTAGGCGCTGAGCCACCACATGACGATGCAGATGCCCAGGATGAAGGTTCCGGCTTTGCGTAGGAAGCCGACCCCCTGGTCGAAGGCGGTGAACAGAGCGCTGCGCAGGGACGGCATCTTGTAGGACGGCAGCTCCAGGACCATCGGTCGGGAGCGTCCTTTGAGCACCGTGCGCCGAGCGACGAAGGCGCTGAGCAGGGCGGCGGTGGCCCCCAGCAGATAGCAGCCGGCGAAGGCCAGGCCGGCGAGCATGGGGCGCTCGCGGAAGAGCAGGGTGGTGAGCAGGACGTAGACCGGCAGGCGCGCCGAGCAGCTCATGAACGGAGCCACCAAGATGGTCGCCAGCCGGTCCTTGCGGTCGGGGATGAGCTTGGTGGCCATGATCCCCGGCAGTGCGCAGGCGTGGCTCGAGAGCAGCGGCACGAAGGCCTGGCCGGGGAGCCCGAACCGGCACAGCAGGCGGTCCATGACGAAGGCGGCGCGGCCCAGATAGCCGGTGTCCTCGAGCAGGCTGATGAGGAAGAAGAGCAGGCAGATCTGTGGCAGGAAGACCACGGTGCCGGCGACTCCGGCCACCACGCCGTCCACCAACAGCTCGCGCACCGGCCCGGCAGGGAGGGTGCCCTCGATCCAGCCGCCGAGGTGCTCGAAAGTGGCCTCGATGAGGTCCATGGGGACGGTGGCCAGCTCGAAGAGAATCCAGAACATCCCCGCCATCACGCCGATGAACACCAACAAGCCCACCAGAGGATGGGTGAAAGCCTGGTCCAGCCTTTCCGTCACCGTATCGCCGGCCCCGCCGACGGCCTCGCCACCGCCGATGCTGGCGGAGACCACGCCGTCGGCCCAGGCGGCCAGGGCGTGGGAGTCTTCACAATCGGGGAGCGTGGGATGGGGGCCTTCGAGGCCGGGGGCGTCGAAGCCGGAGACATCGAGGTCGGAAGCTTCGAGACCTGAAATCTCCAGTCCCCGGATCCCGGCGGCGGGCTCTCGGAGCACTCGACGCACCGCCTCCCCGAGCTCCAACACGCCGGCGCCGGTGCGCGCCACCATGGGCACCACCGGGCAGCCCAGCTTCTGAGACAGCCGTTGGGCATCGACGGTCAGGCCCCGACGCTGGGCCAGGTCCACCATGTTGAGGGCGACGACGGTGGGAAGGCGATAGTTGAGCAGCTCCGCCACCAGATGCAGGTTGCGGCTGAGGTTGGTGGTGTCGACCACCACCACCACGGCGTCCGGCGCCCGGAAGAGCCCCTCGCCGCTCAGGGCATGGCGGCAGACGCGGGATTCCGGTAGGTCGAGGTTCAGCCGGTAGAGGCCGGGGAGATCGATGACCTCCAGCGGCGTCTCGGGGTGGGGCACCCAGCGGCCGAAGCGGGCGTCGGTAGTGGTGCCGGGGAAGTTGGCGGTCTTGGCCCGCAGCCCGCAGAGGCGGTTGAAGAGGGTGGTTTTCCCGGTGTTGGGGTTGCCCAGCAGGGCGATGCGCAGCTTGCGGTGGGAGCTGACCGGTTGAGCCGGGCTCGGGTCCGGCACGGGAGAGGACTCGGGCGCCGGCGAGGCCGACGCTGGGGTTGGAGGCGCCATGGGCTACGGTAAAACTCTCGAGGTCTTTGGATGAACGGTGGTCAAATTCTGCAACATGCCGTCGAGCCCGAAGCGCCTCGCGGGGAGGTGGGGGCGGGGTTCCCGGGAACGAGATTTCAGCAGCGGGCTCCGGAAGACCGGCAGCTTCGCCGGCGACCCCACGGCAGGCTCGGTCTCAGTGCGGTGAGGGCCCGGTGTGGGGCTCCGGCAGGACGAGGAGTTTGCGGGCTACGGCCTCCGCCAGGCCGATGCGGGTGGTGCGCACCTGCACGATCCACGGATCGCCGCACTTGCACAGCCGCAACCGGCAGTGGTCCGTGAGCCCGAGAGCGCTGAGGAGCAAGCAGTCTTCCGACGCCAAGCGGGCGTCCAGCAAGCGCGCGCTCTGACCCTCGGCGAGCTGGGTGAGGGGCAGCGCTTGGGCGGCGGCGGACGCCTTGGTCGAATCTTGTGGAGCGTCTTGAGCGGTGGCGGCGGAGGACATTTCCATGGAGCGCTCTCCTGAGATAAAAGAATCCTTATTGAGACTCGATCTCAACTAATTCTTAGTATACCAGCAGAGGAGTTTCGGGACCAGAGGGCGGTGATGGAACCGGTGCGGAGTTTGGTGGGCTGGCGCCCACCCTACACGCGGGGATGCGGCAACGAGCAGTTGGGTGGGCGCCAGCCCACCATTTCGAACATCGAGTTTCGGGTCAGGAGGAGTCCCGCGGCCGGGGCCAGCTGTGCTGCAGATCGAGGGTCGCCCGGTAGTGGGCCAGGACCTCGTCCATGGAGTCGCCGCCGAGTTTGTCGAGGAGGGCGTCGGCGAGGACCAGGGCGAGCATGGCCTCGGCGATGACGCCGGCGGCGGGGAGGGCGGTGACGTCGCTACGCTCGTATTGGGAGGTGTGGGCCTCGAGGGTGTCCAGGTCGATGCTGGGAAGGCCCTTGCGCAGGGTGGCGATGGGCTTCTTGTAGAGGGTCAGGACCACGTCCTCGCCGTTGGTGACGCCGCCTTCGAGGCCGCCGGCGCGGTTGCTGGTGCGCCGCCAGCGCCCGCTTCCATCCGGTCTCAGAGGTCCATCCGGCTCCAGGGGATCGTGGGCCTGGCTGCCGAAGCCGCCGCTGGCGTCTACCCCGGCACCGATCTCCACCGCCTTCACCGCCGGTACCGAGAGCATGGCCTGGGCCAGCCGGCCGTCGAGCTTCTCGTTCCACTGCACGTGGGATCCCAGGCCCACGGGGACACCGTGGGCGATCACCGTCACCGCGCCGCCGAGGGTTTCCCCAGCCTCTTTGGCCTGGTCCACCAGCGCCACCATCTCCGGCTCCAGATTCTTGTGGATGGCGCGCAGGGGAGAGCTCTCGTCCACCTGCTGCAGATCTTCCCAGGTGGGCACCGGGTTGCCGACGCCGATGGGCCCCAAGGAGCGGACGCCGCTGAGGATTTCCACTCCCACTTCCCGCAACAACATCTTGGCCAAGGCTCCGGCTGCCACCCGGGCCGCGGTCTCCCGGGCGGAAGCGCGTTCGAGGACGTTGCGCAGATCGTCGTGGAGGTATTTGATCCCGCCGGCGAGGTCGGTGTGGCCGGGGCGGGGCTGGTGCACCCGCCGTTGCTCGACCCGGTGAGGGACCGTCTCCACCGGGTCCATCATCGGCTGCCAATTCTTGAAGTCGCGGTTCTGCACCCACAGGACGATGGGGGAGCCCAGGGTCACCCCGCCGCGGACGCCGCCGCGCAGCTCCGCTTCGTCCTGCTCGATCTTCATGCGGTTGCCGCGGCCGTAGCCGTGCATGCGCCGGGCCATGTCCCGGCGCAGGAGCTCGAAGTCCACCCGTAGCCCGGCGGGCATGCCGGTGAGGAGGGCCGTGAGGCCGGGGCCATGGCTCTCGCCGCCGGTGGTCAGTTGCAGGCGTTTCATGGTCGGGGAAGATATCAGCTCTTGTCTTTGGTCGGGCTCTTGACCCCCGCGGGAAGGACCCCCGCCAGGCGCTCGAAGGGCTCCCGCAGGGGCTCGGGGATGCGGGTGGGGCGGCGGGTTTCTTTGTCCATCCACAGATGCTCGGTGGCGCCGGTGGTGAGGACCTTGCCGTCCCGGGCCACCTCGTAGGCGAAGCGCAGGCCGCGGCTGCCCATGCGGTCGAGCCAGCAGCGCACCTGCACCGTGTCGCCGTAGCGGCAGGCACGGCCGTAGCGCACCTCCACCTTGGTGACGATGAGCAAATAGCCCAGGTCCTCGATTTCGGCGTAGTGGAAGCCGCTGTCCTTGCACAGCTCGGTGCGGGCCTGTTCGAACCAGATGATGTAGTTGGCGTGGTGAACCACCCCCATCTGATCGGTCTCGGCGTAGCGCACCTCGATGTCCACGGTGGAGCTGATGGCTTGGCTGACGCTCGGATCTACGGTCTTTTTCATCGATGCTCTTTCATTGGGGCTTTCTACTCGTTCGCTCCCAGGTATATCGAAATACGGTCCAGAGAATTTTGTAACCCGCCAGCACCGTGCCCTTGACGGTGCCGGTGATCTTGGATTGGCCCACGCGCTTGCGGTAGGAGGCGGGGACCTCGGTGACCCGCAGGCCCCGGCGCAGGGCCTTGACCTGCATCTCGGCGGTCCAGCCGAAATCCGGGTCGCTCATCCGGAGCTCTTCCAGGGCCTGCCAGCGGATCGCCCGGAAGGGACCCAGATCAGTGTAACGGTGGCCGTAGAAGAGGCGGATCAGGGTGCAGGCCACCAGGTTGCCGGCTCGGGCCTGGGGCAGCAGGGCGCCGCGTTCGCGCTGGCCCAGGACCCGGGAACCGATGACCAGATCCGCCTCGTCGGCGAGAATCGGGGCTACCAGCCGGGGCAGCTCCTCCGGATGATCGGAGAAGTCGGCATCCAGGAAGACCACGATTTCCGGAGGGTCGTTGCGGCGCAGATGGTCGAGGGCGGCGAGGCAGGCGCTGCCATAGCCTTGGCGCGGTGCCGGCACCACTTCCGCACCACCCCGGCGGGCCGCTTCGGCGGTGCCGTCGGTGGAATTATTGTCCGCCACCGCCACCCGGCGCACCGCGATGGGGTCCGCGGGGGAACGGGGTAGCGCCGCCAAGACCAAGGGCAGCGACGCCTCCTCGTTGAAGGCGGGGATCACCACGTCGATGGCGGTCGGTTGGGAGGGTGGGTCGAGCTCGGCCACGGTCGGATTGTATGCGATGAGCTCCGACCCTGCTGCGTGCTAAGATCCCGATTCTTTGTGACGAAGCCCTAGCTGGAATACGCCGGGGCGCCCGGACTGACGGCGTGGAAAGCGCCCCGGGCAGCGACGAGAAACGACTCACGAGATTGCATGCCCGTCTACCCCTATCGCGGCCAGCTGCCGGTGCTCGGTCACCGCGTCTTCATCGCCCCCACGGCAGTCGTGGTGGGGGATGTGGAGCTGGGGGACGACGTTTCCTTTTGGTTCGGTGCGGTGGCCCGCGGTGACGTCCATTCCATCCGCGTCGGGGCTGGTACCAACGTCCAGGACGGTGCGGTGCTGCACGTCACCGGCGGCCGTTTCGACCTCCAGATTGGTGCCGGAGTGGTCATCGGTCATGGCGCCGTGGTCCACGGTTGCCGGGTGGAGGATGGCGCCCTCATCGGCATCGGTGCCCGGGTCCTCGACGGAGCGGTGGTGGAGGCTGGCGCCCAGGTGGGAGCCGGCGCGGTGGTGGCACCGGGCAAGCGGGTACCCGCCGGCCACCTGGTGATGGGAGTGCCGGCGCGGGTGGCGCGGCCTCTGAGCGAGGAGGAGATCGCCGCCATCGGCGACAACGCCCGACGCTACGCCAAGCTCAAGGACGAATACCGCCAGATGTTGGCGGAGACGGATCGCGGCGCGGAAGCATGAGCCCCCATCGGAGAGCCCCCCATCGGAGAGCGACTCTGGATTCATCGAGATTGCAGCGCCAGCGAGTTAGGAGAGGAAGATGAAGCGGCTAGGAGCGGGGACCCTGACCCCGCAGCAAGTAGGCGAGACGGTACGGCTCCAGGCCTGGGTGCATCGGCGCCGGGACCTGGGGGGATTGGTGTTCCTCGACCTGCGCGACCGTAGCGGTGTGGTGCAGGCGGTGGTGGAGCCGGAGGATCATCCCCAGGCCGCCGCCGATCTGGAGCCGGTACGGGCCGAGTGGGTGGTAGAGGTGCGGGGCACGGTGCGCCGGCGCACGGAGGAGAACATCAACCCCGACATGGCCACCGGTGAGGTCGAGGTGGTGGTGAGCGAGGCCGAGGTGCTCAGCCCTTCGGAGGTGCCCCCCTTCAGCCCCGACGGCAAGGTCGAGGCGAGCGAGGCCCTGCGGCTCAAGTACCGCTATCTGGACCTGCGCAGCCAGGAGCTGCAGCGCAATCTGATCCTCCGGGACAAGGTCACCCTGGAGATCCTCAACTACTTCCACGAGCACGACTTCCTCAACCTCGAAACGCCCATCCTCACTCGCTCGACGCCGGAGGGGGCTCGGGATTACCTGGTCCCTAGCCGGGTCCACCGGGGGCGTTTCTACGCCCTGCCCCAATCGCCCCAGATCTTCAAGCAGATCCTGATGGTGGCGGGGATGGAGCGCTACGTGCAGATCGCCCGCTGCTTCCGCGACGAGGATCTGCGGGCGGATCGTCAGCCGGAGTTCACCCAGGTGGACGTGGAGCTCTCCTTCCCCGATCAGGAGGAGGTCTACGAGCTGGTGGAAGGACTGTTCCGCCGGGTCTTCCCGCTGGCGGGCATCGACATCGAGACCCCTTTCCCTCGGCTGACCTGGGCTGAGGCCATGGCGCGCTACGGCAGCGACCGGCCGGATCTGCGCTTCGGGCTGGAGATCCAGGATCTCTCGGACCTGCTCGCCGAGAGCGCCTTCCGGGGCTTCAGTCAGACCCTGGCGGACGGTGGGGTGGTGCGGGCCTTCGCCCTGCCCGGAAGTACCGGAGCCGCCGCCGCCAGCCGCAAACAGCTGGACGGCTGGGCGGAGATCGCTCGCCGCCATGGCGCCATGGGCGTGCTCGCCCTGCGCCGCCGGGACGGCGAGGTGCAATTCCAGGTCAAGGGCGTGCTCAGCGACGCTGAAGAGGCGGCACTGGTAGAGCGGCTGGAGCTCGAGGAAGGGGGCATCGCCCTGATCGTGGCGGCTCAGGAGCCGGTGGCCTGCGCCGCCCTCGGTGCTCTGCGGCTGGAGCTGGCCCGCCACTACGAGCTGGTTCCCGACGGGGTGTACAAATTCCTCTGGGTCACCGACTTTCCGCTGGTGGAATGGGATGAGGACGAGGACCGCTGGTTTTCCACCCACCATCCCTTCACCCACCCGGATCCCCGGGATCTGGACAAGCTCGAGTCGGACCCTGGAGCGGTCCGTTCCCTGGCCTACGACGTGGTGCTCAACGGCATGGAGCTGGGGGGCGGCTCGATCCGTATCCACCGCTCGGATCTGCAGGCGCGGGTCTTCTCGCTGCTGGGCATTGACGCCGAAGAGGCAGAGCAGCGCTTCGGCTTCCTGCTGGAGGCGCTGCGCTACGGGGCGCCGCCCCACGGGGGCATCGCCCTGGGCCTCGATCGGCTGGTGATGGTGCTCGCCGGCGTCGCCTCCATCCGCGACGTCATCGCCTTCCCCAAGACCACCTCCGCGACCTGCTTGATGACCGAGGCGCCGTCGCCGGTGGATCCCCGCCAGCTGGCGGAGCTGGGGCTGAGCCTTACCGGCAAGGTCAAAGATCAGGGAGGAAAAGATTCCACCGGCGAGGGAGAGGGCTGAATCCATGAGTAACGGGCCCCAGCGGCTGAGCCTGCGCCATCCCGGCGGCACCACCACGGTTTTCGTCGGCAGCGGCGTGGTGGAGGCCTCTCGCGCATCCTCCAGCAAGTGGCTGACGGATCGCCTGGTCTTCCTGCTCAGCAGTCCGCGAATTCTGGAGCTCCACGGTGATGCCATCCAGGAGTTGCTGGCGCCGGCACGGCGGGTGGTGACCCTCACCGCTCCCGAGGGGGAGGAGGCCAAGAGTCTGGAGGTGGCCGGGCGCCTGTGGGCGGAAATGTTGGAGTCCGGAGGCAAGCGGGACAGCCGGCTGGTGGCCTTCGGCGGCGGCAGCATCGGCGATCTGGGTGGGTTTCTTGCCGGCTGCTTCCTGCGCGGCATCGAGTACCTCCAGCTGCCCACCACCCTGCTGGCCCAGGTGGACGCCTCGTTGGGAGGCAAGACCGCCGTCGACCACGGCGCCACCAAGAACAGCATCGGTCTTTTCCATCATCCGGCGCTGGTGCTCAGCGAGATCTCCTTCCTCGCCACTCTGCCCAAGGAGGAGCTGCGGGCGGCGCTGGCGGAGGTGGTGAAGATGGCGCTGCTCCTCGATCCGTTGCTGATGGAGTGGGTAGAGCGGGACCTGAACAAGCTCCTGGCCGGCGATCCGGCAGCGCTGGAGCCGGTGGTGGTGGCTTCCGCCAAGGCCAAGCTACGGGTGGTAGAGCGGGATCCGGAGGAAGGAGACCAGCGCCGTCTGCTCAACTTCGGCCACACCCTGGGCCACGCCTTGGAGGTGGCCCTGGGCTATCAAGACCTGCGCCACGGTGAGGCGGTGGCCTACGGCATGCTCTTCGCGCTCCGGCTGGCGGAGAACCGCGGTTTGGAGAAGGCGGTGGCGGAGCGCCTGCGCCGCCTGCTGCGCCGCTTCCGCCTGCCGCCGCTGCCGCCGGTGGAGGTGGACGAGCTGATGGAGATCATGGCCCGGGACAAAAAAGCCCAGCGCGGCGGTCTCGTTTGGGTGCTGCCGGCGGCCGCCGGCGAAGGGCGCATGGTGGGGGACGTCGAGCCCGAGGAAGTGCGGCGGGAGCTGGAAGAGTTCCTCCGCGATCCGCTGCCGGAGGAGGAGTGAGGGGCCACGGCGAGGCCCGAGCGGATTCCAGCGAGTGCCGGGACTGCCTGCAAAGTGGCGGATCGTACGGGATGGAACTGAACGCCCCGCCCCGGGATCAATCCCGGGGCTACCCAGGACACCGCCGGATGAATCCGGCTCCCAGAACCTGCTGAACCACATCCGGCCCTCCGGAGCCAGCGCAGCTGGCGGTACCTGAGTAGCCCGGGGATTGGATCCCCGGGTGGAGGTGCCGACACCACAATCCTTTGCTACTTCCCTCACCCTCTCCGTCACCACCCCCGTCATTCCCGCGAATAGGCAACATCAGCCCGCAGATTCTACGGTCAAGTTTCAGGTCAGGACACCACCCAACCAACTCTCCCTCATCGCCTGTTGCGCACTTGGCGTATAATGCCCGCAGCCGACTCCCTGGCTGGCCCCCCCGCCGGCTCGACGCGACGCTAACCGCGGCACCGAACTCGCCCCGGATGCACTCGCTGTCGCCTATGTGGTTCGCGGGGTCTTACGCTTCATGGCACTTTCCCTCAAGCTCCGACAAGTCCTCTTTCTCCTGATCCTTCTTGCCGGAGTCATCCCTCTGGCCATCAGCACCGCTGTCCTCACCGGCCCCACCCAGGACCTCCTGAGGACCCAGGAACAAACCGATCTGACTCGCACCGCCGGGGCTTTGTCCCGGGAGGTCGACCGCTATCTCATCGAGGCCCGGCACCAGCTGGAATTGCTCGGTGAGACCATCCTCGCCGCCACTGCCGACCAGGCGCCGCCGCAGGTCGAGGGTGAGGCTGCGGCCTCGCCGGACGGTCGCTCCGACGGGGAGCTGGTGGGACCGGCCAATATCGAGTTGATTCTGCGCTCCCCCGGATTTGGCCGCTTCCTCCAGAGCTTCTTCCGGGAGCACAGCGACTGGCCGTTGCTGGCGGTGGTGGATTCCGCGGGGCGCGGGCCGCAATTCACTTCCCAGACGGTGACGCCGGCGATGAACCGGGCGGTGGCGGAAGCGTTTCAACAGGCCGTCACCCACGGTGAGCCGGTCTATCGCTTCGTCAAAGATCTCGACGCCCAGCGGCCGGCGGTGGTGCTGGCGGTGCCGGTGGGGCTGGCGCGGGCAGCCAGCGGCGCCGGGAACGACAGTGGCGCAGCCGTGGAGGACTCCGGCGGTGCGGTGGAGACCGCGCCGGCACTGGTGTTGGAGGCGGTGCTGCAGCCGCCCCGGCTGATCGACGATCTGGCCGGCGGAGTCGGTCGCGGAGGCCCCGAGGACGCCTTCCTCATCGACCGCGAAGGCCAGCTCATCTGGGCCAGCACCGACTCCGAGGAACGGCAGCGGGCGCTGCTGGAATCGGAGCTCATCTCCAGCTTCGTCCAGCGCCCCATGCCCCTGACCGAAATCTATCCGGTGACGGTGGCGGGGGAGAGCCAGCGCATGATCGCCATCGTCAGCCCCATCGAGGAGCCGGGCTGGGGTGTGGTGGTGCACCGGCCGGAGGCTTCCGCCTTCGCCAACGTGCGCCGGCTGCTCTTCACCGCCCTGGTCTCCTCCCTCTTCCTGGTGCTGCTGGCGTTGATCATCGCCTACCTGGCCTCCGGCTGGATCGGCCAGCCCATCCAGCGGCTGGCGGCCACCACCCACGACATCGCCGCCGGCGATTTCAGCAGCCGCGTGGACACCGCCGGCCTGCGGTTCGAGCTCGGCGATCTGGCGGCGGACTTCAACGCCATGGGCAGCACCGTGGAGCGCTATGTCGCCCAGCTGCAACGGGCGGCCCAGGCCAACCGCGAGCTGTTCATCGGCTCCCTGCGCGCGTTCACCGCCGCCATTGACGCCAAGGACCCCTACACCCGCGGCCACTCGGAGCGGGTAGCGGCGGTGGCCCGCACCATCGCCCGGCATCTGGGGCAGCCGGAGGACTTCCAGAGCCGGCTGTGGATCGCCGCCTTGCTCCACGACGTAGGAAAGATCGGCGTCGAGGACCGCATCCTCAAGAAGGGTGGGGTGCTGGCGCCGGAAGAATATGAGCAGATGAAGATGCACACGGTCATCGGCGCCGACATCATGGCCCCCATCGAGCAGCTACGGGAGGCGCTGCCGGTGATCCGCTGGCACCATGAGAACTGGAACGGCCGCGGCTATCCCGACGGTCTCAAGGGCGAGCAGATCCCCCTCCAGGCGCGCATCGTGGCGGTGGCGGACACCTTCGACGCCATCACCACCAACCGGCCGTACCAGAACGCCTACACCCTGGAGTACGCCGTCGAGACCATCACCAAGCTCACCGGCGCTCGCTTCGACGCCAAGATCGTGACCGCATTCCTCAAGGCGGTGAAGAAGGGGGAGATCAAGCCTGCCAAGGCGGTGCCGGCGGAGCCGGCCAATGTTTCCTTGGCCTCCGGTTGATCCTGGAGCCCCGCCGGGAGAAGATCAGGCATGACGAGGCGCCGCCTCCGCAGATTTCCATAGACGGCCTAGCACGAGGGTCCCAGACCATGAAGGTCCCGAGCTAGAAGGCCCCGAACAAGCAGGTCTCGGCAACGAGGGAGCTTATGCCCTTTCAATACATCCTCGCGGATCTCCTGTCGCGCAACGAAGACGCCGTCGGCACCCTCTTCGTCGACGAGAGCGGTGAGGCCGTGGACATGGCCTACACCGATCTGACCCCGTACCAGCTGAAGGTGGTGGGTGCGTACCTGAGCATCTATCTGCGCCAGGTGGAACGGCTGTCGGAGGAAGCGGACCTGGGGAATCCCCACCAGATGCACATCGCCAAGAACGGCATGCACATCTACGCGGTGGCGCTGCCCGAAGGCTACTGCCTGGCGATGGTGCAGCGGCGGCCGGCACTGGTGGCCGTGGCCCAACGCACCCTCGACGACGCGGCCCAATTGGTGCGCAAAGAATTGTTTGATTGAGATTCCCCTCCCGGGAATCCTTAGCCATCGGAAGACCCTCCCATGACGGATTCAGAGAACGAAGAATCGCTGGAGATTGCGCCGGAAGCGCAAATTCCAGAGCAGATCCAACAGCGCGGTTTCCTGGGCAAGCTCAAACGCGGCTTGTTCATGACCCACACCGAGCTGCTGGAGAAGGTCAGCGACGCCATGGAGGGTCGCGCGACCCTCGACCAAGAGACCTTGGAGTACCTGGAAGAGGTGCTCATCAGCGCCGACCTGGGGGTAGAGACCGCCCTCGAGCTGGTGGAGGCGGTGAAGCAGCAGGTGCGCCCCGGCCAGGGCGGCGACATCGTGCGCATCCGCGAGATCCTGGCGGACGAGATGGCGGTGTTGCTCCTCGACGCGCCCCAGCCTCCCAAGCGCACCGACGGGCCGTTGGTGACCCTGATGGTAGGGGTCAACGGGGTCGGCAAGACCACCACCATCGCCAAGCTCGCCAAGCGTTCCCTGAACCAGGGTGAGAAGGTACTGCTGGCCGCCGGCGACACCTTCCGGGCCGCCGCCATCGAGCAGCTCCAGCTCTGGGGCGAGCGCCTGGGGGTGGGAGTGGTCAGCCAGAGCTCCGGCGCCGATCCGGCGGCGGTGGTCTTCGACGCCCTGCAGGCGGCCCGCGCCCGCGGCATCGATCACCTCATCGTCGACACCGCTGGCCGCCTGCACACCAAAGAGCATCTGATGAAGGAGCTGGCCAAGATTCGCCGCGTGGTAGGCCGGGAAGCCGCCGATTGGCAGGTGCGCACCCTGCTGGTGCTCGACGCCACCACCGGTCAGAACGCCCTCTCCCAGGCCCGCCAATTCACCTCCGTGGCGGAGGTGGACGGCGTCATCCTGAGCAAGATGGACGGCACCGCCAAGGGTGGCATGGCGGTGGCGGTGGCCCGGGACCTGCGGCTGCCGGTCCTCTACATCGGCGTCGGTGAGGCCGCCGAAGACCTGGTGGAATTCCGCCCCCGGGAGTTCGCTTCTGCCCTCATCCTCTAGCTCCCGCCGCTATCTCCGCCGGGCCCTGAGCCTCGCCGCCCGGGGCCGCTACGGCACCTCTCCCAACCCGCGGGTCGGGGCGGTGCTGGTGCGCGACGGCGAGGTGGTGGGGGAGGGCTACCATCGCCGCCCCGGCGGCCCCCACGCCGAGGTGGAAGCCTTGCGCCAGGCCGGTGACGCCGCCCGCGGCGCCACCCTCTACGTCACCCTCGAGCCGTGCAGCCATCACGGCCGCACCCCGCCCTGTGCCGATGCCGTGCTGGAAGCCGGCGTCGCCCGGGTGGTGGCCTGCCACCGCGACCCCAACCCGCAGGTGGCCGGCAACGGCTTCCAGCGCCTGCGGGACGCCGGCGTGGAGGTGGAGTGGGGCTTGGAGACCGGCGAGGATACGACCCGCGACGCCGTGGCCCTCAATCTACCTTTCCTCACCAGTCTGGTGCTCCAACGCCCGGCGGTGACGGTGAAATGGGCCATGAGCCTCGACGGCCGCATTGCCACCGCCAGCGGCGAGAGCCAGTGGATCTCCTCCCCCCAGGGGCGCCGTTGGGCCCTGGACTTGCGGGAAGAGCACGACGCCATCCTGGTGGGCAGCGGCACCGCCGTGGCGGACGATCCGCGCCTCAATCGGCGTATGAGCAAGGCCCCCGGGCCGATCCTGCGGGTGGTCATGGACCGCCGTTTGCGGCTGCCGCCGACGGCCCGCCTCTTCCAGGTCGAGGGAGAGGTGGTGGTGTACACTGAATCGCCGGACGAGGCGGCTCATCGGCGGCTGGAAGAGGCCGGGGCGACGGTAGTCGCGGATCTGCCCGGCGGCGTCGAGCCCGTCTCGGTGCTCGCCGATCTGCACCGGCGCGGTGTTCAGAGCCTGCTGGTGGAGGGCGGTGGAGTGCTGCTGGCCTCCTTCGTCGAGGCGCAGCTCTTCGACCGCGTCGCCGTCGATTGTGCTCCGATGCTCATCGGCGGTGCCGGGGCGCCGGGGCCTTTGGGCGGAGCCGGGGCCCTCTCCCTCACCGAGGCGCCGCGGATCGAGGAATTGGTCATCCGTCGCCGTGGCGGCGACCTCATCCTGGAAGGATTTCGCGAAGGATGTTTACCGGACTTGTTGCGGAGCGTGGTCGGCTGATCGCCGCTCCTACCCCTTCCGGCCAGGGAGGACGGCGGCTGGAGCTGGTGCACAGCCTGGAGCTCAGCGAGCGCCTCTCCCCGGGGGCCAGCCTGGCGGTGTCCGGCGTCTGCCTGACGGTCACCGATCTGAGCCCCGGCCGCACGGTGGTGGAGCTATCGCCGGAGACCCTCTCCCGCACTACCCTCGGCGACCTCGACGCCCGGGACGAGGTCAACCTGGAACCCGCCCTGCGCATGGGCGACCCCCTGGGCGGGCATTGGGTCCAGGGCCACGTGGACACCACCGTCGAGGTGGTGGAGCGCCGGGATCTGGACGAGCATCGGGAGCTTTTCTTCTCCCTGCCGGCGGACCTGGCACCGTTTCTGGTAGAGAAGGGATCGGTGACCCTCGACGGCGTCAGCCTGACGGTGGCGGCCCAAGCGGCAGACCGATTCTCCGTCGCCCTCATCCCCCACACCCTGGAGATCACCACCCTTTCGGAGCTGCAGGTGGGCGGCCGGGTGAACCTGGAGATCGACGTCCTGGCCAAGTACGTCCACCAGGCCCTGGCAGCCAGAGGAGTGACGGGTGGATTGACGGGGGGAGCGACGGAGTGAGCGCCACCACTCTGGGTCCCGACACCCTGGGCCCCGGCACCCTGGGATCGACCGCCCCGCGGGCCGTCGCCGGCACCGGCAAGGCGCCCCGGCCCTTGGAGCAGCCGCCGGAACCCGGCCGCTGCTGGGTGCGCTACACGCCCCGCCCCTGGTCCGGGCCGGATCATCCCTGGGTGCACCTCGGCCGAGCAGGCCTCGGCCCAACTCCGGGAGGGACCCGGCGCTCCCAAGATCCGCCCTTTCCCCGCATTCCGGAAGCTCTGGACGACGTCCTCTATCTGCCGCCGGTGACCCCGCTGTGGCGGGCCCAGCGGGACGAGCTGGCCCACCGCCAGGCCCGCCAGGGCACCCCCGTGTTGCTCCAGGTGGTGCTGCCGGAGACGCCCCCGGCGCCGCTGGAAGAGGGGGTGACGGTGATGCTGGACGTGCTCCACGCCCTTCTGCAGCGGGATCTCGACCTTCTCCCCGGGCTCCTCGCCGCCGCCCCCATCCATCCGGAGTCCGTGGTGGTGTGGCCTCTGGTGTCGGGCATCAGCGACGATCCGGGGCTCTGGGCCGAAGCTTTGGACACCCTTCACGGCGCCGG
>JAXHTF010000050.1 GCA_034211275.1 Acidobacteriota bacterium | reverse complement strand
GACGGCGATTTGACGGTGCAGGTCAACCCGCGTTCGGAGCAGGACAGCTTCGGCAACGCCTTCCAGGGCATGATCGGCAATCTGCGCTCGATGATCGGCAACGTCAAAGAGGCCGCCGGCCAGGTGGCCACCTCCGCCGACGAGATCTCCGCTTCCTCGATGCAGATCACCGAAGGCGCCAAGACCCAGAGCACCTCCACCGAAGAGACCTCCGCCACCATGGTGGAGATGGCGGCGCAGATCGACAGCGTCGCCCAGAGCTCCGGCGCTCTGGCCTCCAACGTCGACCAGACCTCCGCCTCGATTCAGGAGATGGGCGCTTCCATCGAGCAGGGCGCCCGCAGCGCCGAGGAATTGCTCACCTCGGTGGAGGAAACCTCCGCCACCATCGAGGAGATGACCGCCTCCATCAACTCCATCGAGGGCAAGGTGCAGGTGGTGGACAAGGTCTCCCGCTCCGCCGCGCAGCTCGCCGCGGACGGCGGCGAAGAGCTTTCCAACGTGATCATGGGCATCGGCACCTCGAGCAAGGACATCGGCAAGATCGTCCGGATCATCGAGGACATCGCCGACCAGACCAATCTGCTGGCCCTCAACGCCGCCATCGAGGCCGCCCACGCCGGCGAGGCGGGCAAGGGCTTCGCGGTGGTGGCGGACGAGGTCAAGCGGCTGGCGGAGCGCTCGGTCAACTCCACCCGCGAAATCACCGGCTTCATCGATCGGGTGCAGCAGGATACGGAGCAGGCGGTGGAGCTGACCCGCACGGTGCTCAACGACATCGTCCAGTCGGTGAAGAAGACCACCGATCTGGTGGCGGAGGTCTATGCCGCCACCCAGGAGCAGAGCGGCGGCGCTCAGCAGATCGTCACCACCGCTCTCAACATGCAGAACGTCACCCGCCAGCTGGCCTACGCTGCCAAGGAGCAGGCCAACGGCGCCGGCGACATCATGCGCGCTGTCGAGATGATGAACCAGATGACCCAGCAAGTGGCGGACGGGAGCCGGGAGCAGAAGCAGGGAGGCGATCTGGTGGTCAAGGCGGTGGAGCGCATCGCCCAGGTGGCGCAGCAGAATCTGACCTCCGCCGAGCAGCTTTCCTCCGCCACCCTGGCCCTGGCCAACGAGGCGGACCGGCTGCAGAAGATGGCGGAAGTCTTCCGTCTCTAACCCACCTGGGGCAGAGGTCGTGCGCTGATTCCGGCGGCCCTGCGCCGCCGTTGCTCGGACTCCCGAGCCCGCCGTCCCGGCGGCTCTCAGCTCTCGAAGCCGGTCGAGCTCCGCCCCTTCCCGGCGCCCGACTCCCGCCTCAGGTCGCCAAGGCGTCCCCCCGGGGGCGCAAGGAGCTCTCGCCCTGAAGGCCTCGACCCTCGTAGAGATTGCCCAGCGCCACGCCGAGGAACGCGGCGAACGGCGCCTCTACGGCTTTTTGACGGACGGCGAGAGAGCCTCCCGGCAGCTGACCTTCGGTGGACTCCATCGCCGCGCCACCCACCTGGCCCGGCGCCTCCGCCAGCACGACCTCACCGGCCGGCCGGTGCTGCTGGCCCTGCCGCCGGGGCTGGAGCTCCCCGTCGCTCTCTTCGCCTGTTTCTATGCCGGGGCCATTGCGGTGCCAGTACCGCCGCCGGGCAGGGGAGCGGATCGGTTGCAGGGGATCGCCGCGGACTGCGGTGCCGCGGCGGCCCTGGTGCTCGCCGGCGAAGGCCTAACGCCGGAGGGACTGGCGCCGGAGGGACTGGCGTCGGACGGACTCGCGCCGGAGCTGCTGCGGCTGGAGGTGCCGTTGGTAGATGGTCCCGGGCCTGGGGGCGAGGAGCGGGACGAGGCTCCGCAGTCGGTCTCGGAGATCGAATGGGGGCCGCCCCATCCCAAGACGGTAGCGCTGCTCCAATACACCTCCGGCTCCACCGCCGAGCCTCGGGGGGTGGTGGTGACGCACCAGAACCTGCTCAGCAACCAGCGAGCCATCCGCCGGTGTTTCGGCTCCAGCGACCGGGACGTAGTGGCCAGCTGGCTACCGCCGCACCACGACATGGGGCTCATCGGCACCCTTCTGCATCCCCTCTTCCTCGGCGCCAGCGCCTGGCTCATGTCCCCCACCTCCTTCCTGCGCCGGCCGGCGCGCTGGCTGCGCATGATCTCTCGCCATCGGGCGACCCTCAGCGGCGCGCCCAACTTTGCCTATCGGCTGTGCGCCGAGAGCCTGTCGGAGGAGGACAAGGAAGGTCTGGATCTCTCCTCCTGGCGTGTCGCCTTCTGCGGCGCCGAACCGGTGCAGGCGGCAACCCTGGAACGCTTCCGGCGGGCCTTCGCCGGCCAAGGCTTCTCCTCCCGGGCGCTGCTGCCGTGCTATGGGCTGGCGGAATCGACTCTCTTGGTGAGCGGTGTCGCCCACGAGGAGGCCCCGCGCATTCTCGAGCTCGATGCCGCGGCTCTGGAGCAGCAGCGGGTGGAGGCCTGGAGTCCGGGAGATTCCGAGGCCCCGGCCGTTTCTCCTCCTCACGAGAGGCCGGAGCGCCGCCGGCTAGTGTCCTGCGGCCCTCCGGATCGGCGGCAGCAGCTTCTGGTGGTCAATCCGGCCACCGGCGAGCCCCTGGGACCGGGGCAGGTGGGGGAGTTGTGGCTGCGAGGGCCGTCGGTGGCGCAGGGCTATTGGCGCCGCCCGTCGGCCACCGCCGAGCTCTTCCACGCGCTGCCGGCGGCGGGCCCCACCGAATCTCCCCGGGGTTATTTGCGCACCGGGGACCTCGGATTCCTGGAGTCCGGGGAGCTTTTCCTCACCGGGCGCCTCAAGGATTTGATCATCCTGCGCGGGCGCAACATCCACCCTCAGGACGTGGAGGAGATCGCCGGAGCCGCGGATCCTCGCCTGGCGGTGGGCGCGGCGGCGGCCTTCGGGGTGGATCGAGAGGGTCGGGGAGAAGGGCTGGTGGTGGTGCAGGAGCTGGACCGTGGTCACCGGCGCATGGCCCAGGAGCTCCAAGATGGCGGGTCGCCGGAGCTCCCTCGGCGGTTGGCGGAGGAGGTGGCGCGGGGGTTGGGCGCGGCGGCGACCGTAGTGTTGGTGCCGCCGGCTTCAATACCCCGCACCAGCAGCGGCAAGGTTCGCCGGGGCGAGTGCCGGCGTCGATATCTGGCCGGGGAGCTGACGGTGTTGGCGCAGGCCCGGCGGGCACCGGAAACCGGTGCCGCCGAAGATGTTGGCGTCGGCGGAGCTCCGGAGAGCGGTAGCGTCGAAGCTGGCACCTTCGAGGCTGGCACCTTCGAGGCTGGCACCTTCGAGGCTGGCACCTTCGAGGCCGAATTTGTCGAGGCTGGGCCCGCCGAGGCCGACCTGGTCAAAGTTGGGGCTGGTGAGAACGGGACCCTCGAGGCGAGGGTAGACCAGGTCTCGCGGGAGCTGGAAACCCGGCTGGTGGCGGAGGTCGCTCGGCGTCTGGGAGTCGATGTGGCGGCGGTGGATCCCCGGCGCTCCCTGGCCGCCCACGGCCTCGACTCCCTGGCGGCGGCGCAGCTGGAGGGCTGGATCGAAGACACCCTGGACCGGGATCTGAGGAGCTTCGAGGCCCTCGCCGCGGATTCCATCGGCGAGCTGGCTCGCCGCCTGGCGCAGACACCGAAGCAACGGCGGGAGGCGGTGTCCGGGGGTGGCGAGGTCGAGCTACCCCTCACCGCCGGGCAGCGGGCCCTCTACTTCCTGCAGCGGCTGGAGCCGGAGAGCACCGCCTACCACCTCGCCGTGGCCTTGGAGGCTCGGCCGGAGAGGGCGGGAGAGGAGGGCGAGCCTTCGTCCCGGTTGGATCTGGACCGCTTCGGCGGAGCCTTGGCTCGATGGCTGATCCAACGCCACGAGACCCTGGGGGCGACCTTCACCGCCCCCGGCGGCGTTCCCCGGCAGCGGTTGGGGGGCACGGTGGTGGATTGGGAGTCGTGGGGGGATCTGGATTCCGGCGAGGCCGGTGAGGAGGAGCTGCAGCGGCGTCTCGAAGCCGCGGCCCGGGAGCGCTTCGAGCTGGAGAAGGGAACGCCCTGGCGGCTCCGCGGCTGGCGCCGGGGAGGAACCGTGGGTTGGCTGCTGGTGGTGCACCATCTGGTAGCGGATCTGGCGTCCATGGAGTTGCTGGTGGAGGAAGTGCTGCGCTGGACCGCCGCCGCCTTGGCCGCCGGTGATCCCGAGCCCTGGCTGCGAGAACCCTGGAGCCGCCTGTCGCTGCCGGCTGTGCGTTCTTGGGCCTCGGAGGTGCGCTCCCGAGAACGCTGGCTGCGCAGCGAAGCGGCGCGGCGGGAGCTCGATTTCTGGCGCCGGCGGCTGACTCCGCCACCCCAACCCTTGGCCCTGCCCACGGATCGCCCGCGGCGAGACGGCAACGGCCTCGGGGGGCGGACCTTCCGGACTCTGTCTCCCGATCTCGTGGACCGGCTGGAGGGCGCGGCGGCGGCCTGGGCGGTCACGCCCTTCGCCATCTTGACCACGGCCTGGGAAGTACTCCTGGCCCGCTGGTCGGAGCAGTGGAGCTTCGCCCTGGGGACCATCGCCGGCGAGCATCGCCGGCCGCCGGATTCCGCTGGTTACCGGGTCAATCCGTTGGTGTTGCGCTCCGTGGCGGCTCCGGGCAAGCCGTTCTCAGAGGTGGTGGAGGAGACCAGCAGCGAGGTCCTGCAGGCTCTGGCCCACCGGCGTTATCCCTTCCAGCAAGTGGTGGATCAGCTGGAGGTCCCCCGGGGCAATACCCGTTCGCCCCTTTTCCAGGCGCTGGTGGGCTTTCAGCGGCCTCCGGGGCGTCGGCTGGCGGTGGGCGAGCTGCTCTTGGGCACCGACGGTGGGCCGTTCCCTTGGACCGTCGCCACGTCGGGGGAATGGGCTGCCGAGACCGAGGTCCTGGAGTCCGATCCTCGCCGAGGCCCGACTGCCTCCGGCCGTCCTTCGGAGGGCCATCGGCTCCAGGTCCGTTCTCTGGCGGTGGATCCCGGCGGAGCCCAATTCGATCTCTCCCTGCTGGCGGCTCCGGTGATCGATCACCGGGGAGAAGCCGCGGCGGCCGGCCAGTCTCGGCGAGCCTGGATGCTCCGTCTGGAACGCGACGCGGACCTCTTCGACGCCACCACCGCCCATCGCCTGCTGCGCCAGTTGGAGACCCTTCTGACCGCTGGGCTCCGGCAGCCGGCGTCGCCGGTAAGCCGACTGCCGCTGCTCACCGCGGGGGAAAGGCATCAACTGCGGTTGGAGAGCGCGGATACCGCCGTGGAATGGCGGGGCTGGCGGGATGGCCTCGGGGCGGTGCCGCGGGTCCCCGCCTGGGTAGCTCGTCACGCCCGCCGGCAGCCCGGGGCGGTGGCCTTGCGCTGGTTTCGTGGGGGAGGGGAGACCGAGGAGCAGGTCAGCTACGGGGAGCTCTGGCTGCGGGTCCAGGCCCTCGCCGGACTGTTGAGCCGCCGCGGGGCAGGGGCCGAGACCGTGGTGGCGACGCTGCTGGAGCGGGGCCCTCGGCGGGTCGTAGCGCTCCTCGCCATCCTCCAGGCCGGCGCCGCCTACCTGCCCCTGGATCCCCTGGGCCCGGCGCGGCGGTGGGGCGACTGCCTGGAGGATTCGGCGGCGCTGTTGGTGCTCGGGGAGGGACCGCTGCCGGTGGACGTGCCGGCTCACCGCTACCTCGATCTGGAGGCCTGGGAGGCTCCCTACTCCGCCACCGGTATTGCCACGGAGGCGGACGAAGGGGGGAGCGTCGGCGGCATCGACGATGCTGCCGCCGCCTACGTGCTCTACACCTCCGGATCCACCGGCCGGCCGAAGGCGGTGATCAATACCCACGGTGCACTGCTCAATCGTCTGCTGTGGATGCAGCGGGCATTTCCTCTGGGGACCGAGGATCGGGTTTTGCACAAGACTGCGGCGACCTTCGACGTCTCCCTGTGGGAGCTGTTGTGGCCCCTGCTGGCGGGAGCTCAGATGGTGCTGGCGCCTCCGGGCAGCCACCGTGACAGCACTCGGATGGCGGAGCTGATGGCCCGCCAGGACATTACCGTGGCCCATTTCGTGCCCTCCATGCTGGCGGTTTGGATCGACGAACCGGCGGTGGCTCACTGTCGGCGGCTGCATTGGGTCATCGCCAGCGGCGAGGCCCTGCCGCGGACTCTTGAACAGCGGTGTCGGATGAAGCTTCCTCGGAGGGCGGAGTTGCACAACCTCTATGGACCGACCGAGGCGGCCATCGACGTCACCGCCTGGCGCTGCGGTGAGACGCTGGAGCTCGAGGACGAGCCGGTGCCCATCGGCCGTCCCATCGCCAATCTCTATCTGCGCCTGTTAGATCCCCGCTGGTGGCCGGTGGCCCTTGGGACCACCGGTGAGCTGGCCATCGGCGGCGTAGGGTTGGCTCGGGGTTACCTCGGCGAACCTCGCCGGACCGCCGAGAGCTTCATCCCCGACGGCGAAGCGCCGGTGCCCGGGGCCCGGCTGTATCTCACCGGTGATCTCGGTCTTCGCCGCCGGGACGGCGCGGTGGTTTTCCTGCGCCGTCGGGACCAACAGATCAAGGTGCGCGGCCAGCGTCTGGAGCCCGGAGAGGTGGAGAACGCTCTCCTCGGGCACCCGGCGGTGGCGGCGGCGGCGGTGGTGTGGCTTCAGGGCAGCCCGTCGGGGGGCGGGAGACCCTTGCTCAGAGCCGCCGCGGGAGCGCCCGGGGAGGGCACGGGGGGCGTTCCGGTGGCGGATATGTCGGGAATGCGCCGCTTCACCAACCGCCGGCAAGGGGTCGGCCAGCTGGTGGCCTACGTGGAGCCTGCCGCCGGCGAAGATGGGCTGCCGGGAGAGTTGGAGGAGCAAATGCGGGGCTACCTGGCGGGGCGTCTGCCGGCCTACATGGTGCCAGCGATCTTCGTTCCTTTGCCGGTGCTGCCCCGTACAGCCAGCGGCAAGGTCGATCGCCGCTCTCTGCCGCCACCACCCCGGCGCAGCTCTCGGCGGAGGCCGCCCTCCGGGCCGATGACGGAGGCGGAGACGGCGTTGCTGGAGGCCTGGCGGCGGGTCTTGGGGGTGCAGGACCCCGGCGTCGACGATGATTTCTTCCGCCTCGGCGGCGACTCCATTCTCAGTCTGCGGGTACGGTCCGAGCTGGCGGCCCTGGGGTGGCAGGTGGAGCTGGAGGAGATCTACCGCTTTACCGGCGCCCGGGCTCTGGCGGAGCGTCTGCAGCGATCTCCGGAGCTCGAGGAGGGGATGCCGGGGATGGAGCCTTCCTCCACGCTGGTGCCGGGGCCCTTCGAGCTGATCTCCGAGGCGGACCGGCGGCGATTACCGCAGGGCGTGGAGGCCGCCTTTCCGCTGGCCAGCGCCCAGCAGGGGGTGCTCTTCCACGCTCAGTTCGAGCCTTCCTCGCCGCTCTATCGCAATATCTTCCTCTGCCGGTTGGAGGGCCCGGCGGAACCCTCGCTCTTGCGTCAGGCAGTGGCTCAGTGCATCCAGCGCCACGAGATGCTGCGCACCGGATTCGATTGGGCCACGTACTCCCAGCCTTTGCAATGGGTGGCTCGGGAGGCGCCGGCGAAGGTGGAGGTGTTGGACTTTCGGTCTCCGGCGGAGCAATCCCCGCAGTGGCAGGTGGAGCGCTTCCTGGAAGAAGAGCAGCGCCGTCCTCTCGACTGGCTGCGCCCCCCCTTGGTGCGCTTCTTCCTGTTGCGCCTGCCGCGGGGCGAGATGATGGTCGCTCTGAGCTTCTTGGACGCGGTACTGGACGGCTGGAGCGCCGCGTCGCTGATGACCGAAGTCTTGTTGCGCTACGACCGCCAGCTGAGCGCCAGCGTGCCACCGGAGCTGCCGCCGCCGGCCCCGTTCCGCGCCTTCATCGCCGCCGAGCTGGAGGCGGAGGAGAGCCCGGCCCGGGAGTTCTGGCAGCGCACGCTGTCTGGGGCGGCGGCGCAGCGGCTACCCCGTTGGTACGAGGCCTCGGCGGCGGAGGGCGTGGAGGTGCTCAGCCTGGAAGTGTCGGAGCAGCGGCGGGCGGCGCTGGAGGCATTGGGGGAGAGCGCCGGTGGCTCTCTCAAACACGCGTTGTTGGCGGCCCACGGGCTGGCCTTGGGGCGTCTCGGAGGAACTCGGGAGGTGGTCACGGTGGTGGAGTCCAACGGCCGGCCCGGGCTCCCCGGTGCCGCCGCCACCCTCGGTATGCACATGAACCTGCTTCCGTTGCGCCTCGACCTGGAAGGCGGCGGGCCTCGGGAGCTGGTGAGCCGAGTGTGGCAGACGGAGCGCGACGCCTGGCCGCACCGGCGGTATCCCTTCGCCATGCTGCAGGGGCAGTGGGGTAAGGAGAACCTGGTGGACGTGGTGTTCAACTTCACCCACTTCCACGTGCTGGAGCGCGCTCAGGATCTCCAAAGCCTGCGTTGGAAGGACGCCGCCGGCCTCGACCGCACGCACTTCCCGTTGCGCGCGGACTTCAATCTGCACCCCGTCAACGGACGGCTGGAGCTCAGCCTGACGGCGGATCAGCGCCGCGTCGGTTCTGCTCAGCTGCGCTCGTTGAGAGGATTCTTCGACCGCGCCCTGGAGCTCCTGGCCACCGGCGGCGAAGGCCCGCTGGATTGCCGGGATTTGCTCAGCGCGGCTCAGCGTCACCAGCTGACGGTGGAGTCCGTCGGTCCGGCGCCGGTGTTGCCCTCGGTGCCGGTGATGACCGAGATCCTCCGTGTCGCCGCCGCTCGTCCGTCGGCACCGGCGGTGCGCCGGGCTGAGGAACGCCTCACCTATGGGGAGCTGGTGGAGGGAAGCGGACGACTGGCGGCCCGCCTGCGGTCGATGGGTTTGGGGCCGGGGAGCGTTGTCGGTTTGGCGGTGCGCCGGTCGCTGCAGCTACCGGTGGCGCTGCTCGGCGTGTTGCGGGCCGGCGCCGCCTATCTGCCCCTGGACCCGACCTATCCTCGCCGGCGCTTGGAGGCCATGGCCGCCGACGCCGGGCTGACGGTGGTGGTGACAGAGTCGGGCTTGCTGCCGGAGGAGCTACTCCGGGGCTGGACGACGGTGAACCTTCGGTCCGAGGCTTGGTCCTCGTCAGAAGCGGGCCGAGCTGACGAGGTGCAAGAGCTAGGCGAATTCGCACTGGAGAATCTTGCCTATATCTTGTATACTTCCGGCTCTGCCGGTGCTCCCAAGGGAGTGCAGGTCCGGCATCGTTCCCTATCCAACCTGGTGACGGCCATGGCGACCGTGCTTCCCTACGGTGGCGATACGGTCGCGCTCACCACCCTCAGCTTCGACATCTCGATCCTGGAGCTTCTGGCGCCGCTGGCGACGGGAGGCTGCGTGTGGATCGCCGACGAAGAAGAGGTTCACGACGGACACCGGCTGGCGGAGTTGATCCGCCGGGTGAAGCCGCGGTGGCTGCAAGCCACGCCGGCGACCTGGCGCATGCTCCTGGCAGCGGGCTGGATGCCGCCCACCGGATTGCGCATCCTCAGCGGTGGGGAAGCTCTGCCGCCGGATCTGGCCAAGGAGCTCCTGGCCACCGGGGATGTGTGGAATCTCTACGGTCCCACCGAGACCACCGTGTGGTCGTCGGCGCAACGGGTGGAGGAGGTGGAGGCGCCGGTGGCCATCGGTCGGCCCTTGGCTCACACCCGTTTCTACGTGCTGGACGCCCATCGGCGGCCGGTGCCCACGGGAGTGGTAGGAGAGCTGTTCATCGGTGGGGAAGGGCTGGCCCGGGGCTATCTCCGGCGCCCTGGCCTCACCGCCGACCGTTTCGTGCCGGATCCCTGGTGCACCGAGGATTCTCCAGGGGACCGGCTCTACCGCACCGGCGACCTGGTGCGCTGGGATGCCCGCGGACGCCTGCGCTTCCTCGGGCGCCGCGACCGGCAAGTCAAGCTCCACGGCTACCGCATCGAGTTGGGAGAGGTGGCGTCGGCTCTGGAGGAACATCCGGAGGTGGCGCAGGCGGTGGTGGTGCTGCGGAGCGTGGTGGCGACCGAGGATGGCCAGGGGAACGAGCTGGCCGAGAAGCGGCAGGAGTTGGTGGCCTACGTCTTACCCGCCGGAGGCTCTCTGGTGCGGCCGGCGCGGCTTCGCGAGTACCTACACCAGCGGTTGCCCCGCTTCATGGTTCCCCGACGGGTGATCTCGGTGGAGGAAATGCCGCTCACCACCAGCGGCAAGATCGACGTCCAGCGGCTGCCCGCGCCGCGCAGCCGAAGACCTTCGGCTCGCCAGCTGCAGGCCATCCTGAATCGAGTGGAGACTTTGAGCGAGGCTCAGGCACGTCAGCACCTCGAAGCCACCACCACCGCGGTCCTGGGAACCGCGGAGCAAGAAGACGGCGAAAATGGCGAATGAGCTTTCCTGTCTATTTATGAAAGCGAATTATATCAATACGCGAGTCATCTTGTTGCAACAAACTCCTGTCCCGGTTGGTCGATTCTTAGACACCGATTATCAGTGAAGGTAGCTAATTAGTGAGGCCACCCCGGATCGTGTTTCCCCCCCGCCCTGAGGGCTTCACTCTCTCTTGATCTGATCTGTAGTTCTGATCTCGGAAGACCCGCGGTCTCGACGGATCCGCGATCTCGGATCGGTTCTCATCGTTCTCGGCTCTGCCATCTGTAGCGGCTGTGGCCGTTCGGAGCATGTTTGGAGGCCACCTCCATGAAGACCATGGATTCAACATCGTCGAATGTGCAGGCATCGTCGGATGTTCAGGACTCTACCCATCGGCCGGTAGAGCGGGGGGGGCTGATCGCCTCCGAGGGCCCTGCCGGCGCTCCCGGAGTCGATGTCGAAGATCTGTACACCCTCTCGCCCATGCAGCAGGGAATGCTCTTCCACATCCTCTCGGCACCGGAAGATCGGCTGTACCTCGATCAGACGCTGTGCACCATCCTCGGCGAGCTCGAGGAAGGCCCCTTCCGGGCGGCTTGGCAGCGGGTGGTGGATCGACACCCGGCGCTGCGCACGGGGTTTCTGTGGCAGGGGCTGTCCAAGCCGCTGCAGGTGGTCTACCGTCACGCCACCCTGGACTTCGAATCTCACGACTGGCGGCAGCTGTCGCCGAAGGTGCAGAAGGCTCAGCTGGAGGCTTTCCTGCGGGAAGACCGGCAGCGCGGCTTCGATCTGCGCCAGGCACCGCTGATGCGGGTTCATGTGTTGCGCCTGGGGGAGCGGTCTTACCGCGTGCTGTGGACGGTTTACCACTTGGTGGTGGACGCCTGGTGCAGCACCACCGTGCTCACCGAAGTGGTGCGCTGCTACGAGGCTTTCCGCCGCGGCGAGGAACCGGATCTACCCGCCGTGCAGCCCTACCGCAACTTCATCCGCTGGCTGAAGGAGCGGGAGGTGGATGAGGACGAGGACTTCTGGCGCAGCTATCTCGAGGGTTTCCGCCGTCCGACCCCGGTAGCTCAACACGCCAAAGGCGATTCCTGGCCGGGTCTTGGCTCGGGGCATCGTCACGAGCGATTGGAGCTCTCGGAGGGGGAGACCCGCCGCCTCAAGGAGCTGGCCCGGGAGCGTCATCTGACTCTGGGAACCCTGATCCAAGGTGCTTGGGGCTTGCTCCTGTCCTACCGCAGCGAGCAGGAAGACGTGGTCTTCGGCACCACCGTATCCGGCCGCCCCGCCGAATTGCCCGGCGCTACCGAGACCGTCGGTCTGTTCATCAACACCTTGCCCCATCGGCTGCGGGTCGAGCCCCGGGCGGAGCTCATGCCCTGGTTGCGGGAGATCCAGCAGCGGCAGCTGGAAGTCCGCGAGCGGGAGCAGACGCCGCTCCACCGCATCCAGAGCTGGAGCGAGCTCGAGGGAGCCTCGTCGCTATTCCACAGCATAGTGGTCTTCTTGAATGTTGCGGATTTGGCGCAGCAAGATACGGGAAGCTTATATATCAAAGATATGAGATATGTCGGCCGCCCGCATCTTCCGTTGACAGTCAACGTTTTTCCTGGCCGCCAGCTGAGCGTCGAAATGGTTTATGAAGTGCGCCGGTTCCGCTGGGCGGAGGTGCGCCGGTGGCTCGATCAGCTGGAGACCCTGCTCCAATCCATGGCGGAGTACCCCGAGGCGACCCTCGGCGAGATCCTGGAGACCCTTCGGACCCACGAGCAGGAGCGTCGCTCGGACCAGCGCCGCCGGCGCCGGGACTCCAACAGCGGCATGTTGCGCATCACCCGCCCGGTGGCCGTCAAGCTGACGGACATCGACCCTCCCTCTTCCTCCTCCTGATTCCCGTGACGTTGTGATGAACCTCCCGATGAATTCTTGCCGAGCCTCGGTCGACGGCGGATGCCCACGATGCTGATCTCGAAGCATGAGGACGCCATGGACGCCCCGGAGCACCGAGCTTCGGAGCCGTCTTCCTCGGAGTCGGGGGCGGAGGTGGCTGAGCTGTCGCTGGAAGGCTTTCGCCTTTCTCCACAGCAGGAGAGGCTCTGGGGGCTGCAGGACTGCAATACCGGCTACGGCGCGGTCCTCGTCTTGGAGCTCGACACGGGGGTGGAGCCGCGACGGATGGCGCGAGCCCTCCGCTCCTCGGTGCGGCGCCACGACGTGCTGCGCACCGCCTTCGCCGGCACCGGCGAAGGAGAAATGCCGCTGCAAGTGGTGACGGAGGAGGATGCCGTCCTCTGGCAGGTGCTGGACGTGCGGCGGTTGGGAGAGGGCCGGCAGCGGGAGGTGCTGCGCCACCTGGTGCAGCGGGAGAGCCAGGTCACGGCCACCCGCCCGGGATCCCCGACGGTGCATTGTTGGTGGGTGCTCACCGCTGCAGCGCCTCTCTTGCTCGTGGCCGCGCCGTCCCTATGCCTGGACGCCCGCAGCCTGGAGCTGCTCTTCCAGGAGCTGGTGGAGGGCTACGTTTCACCGCGGCAGTGGGCGCCCCACGAGCGGCCCATGCCCTACGCCCAATACTCGGAGTGGCAGCAGCAGCTGCTGGAGCTGGACGAGACGGCGGAGGAGCGGGAGTTCTGGCGCTCCCGGGACTACGAAGCCCTGCTCGCCCTCGCCCTGCCCTTCGAGCGTCCGCGGCGGGCGCGGCTGATGGGGCCCATGGAAGAGGTGGGGGAGACCCTGACGGAGGATCAGGAGCGAGGCCTGCTGGCCCTCGGCCGCTCTCTGGGGCTGAGCTCCCCGGAGCTGGTGCTGGCGGTGTGGCTGGTGCAGCTGGCCCACCTCTCCGGGGGTGGTGCGGTGGGGCTGGCTCGGCAATCTCAGGGGCGTCCCTACGAGGAGCTGGCTCAGGCCCTGGGATTGTTCGAGAAGTACTTGCCGCTGCAGGTGCGGGTCTCCGCCAAGCAGAGCTTCCGGGCCTTCGTCGACGATGTGCGCATCGAGATCGAGGAGGCCGAGGGCTGGCTGGAGTATTTCGACTGGGGGCAGGTGCTGCCGCGGGGCGGCGGTAGCCGGCCTCTGCCGGTGGGGTTCGAGACGGTCCACCGCCCGCAGCAGCTGCAGTCCGAGGGGCAGAGCTTCCGGGTGCAGCACCACGAAGCGGTGACGGAACGGTGCCAGCTAACCTTGAGGGTCACCGAAGGAGGAGGGCCGCCGCGGCTCACCGCCCGTTTTGATCCCTGGCTTTTCTCCCGGCCGGATCTGGAGCGCATGCTGGCGGGGCTGGTGGCCGGCATCGACTCGGTGCTCGCGGAGCCGGTGGCGCCTACTGGAGCTTTGAGCTTCTTGCCGGCGGGGCAGCGCCAGCAGGTGCTCCAGGGCTTCCAGCCGGCGCCGCGCTATTACCCCGGCGAGCCGCTGGTGCATCGGCATATCGACGCCCGTTGCGCGCTGCAGCCGGAGCGGCCGGCGCTCATCGCCGGGGACGTCACCCGCAGCTACGGGGAGCTCGCCGCCGAGAGCAATCGTGTGGCCCGGCGGCTACGCCACCTGGGGGCGGGGCCGGAAACCTTGGTGGGCGTGTTCATGGAGCGCTCGGCGGAGCTGGTGGCGGTGCTCTTGGGGGTGCTCAAGGCCGGTGCCGCCTACCTGCCTCTGGATCCGGATTATCCGGCGGACCGCCTCCAGCTGATGGTCGAGGACAGCGGCATCGAGATCTTGGTCTGCGGCCCGGGGCTGGCGGCAACAGCGCCGGACGGGCCGTCGAAGGTCGTGGCTCTGGAAGCCCGTACGGGGCCGCAGGGGGAGCTGCTACCGGAGGAGAGCTCGGATCCCCTGCCGCCATCGCCGACGAGTCCGGACCTGGCCTACGCCATCTACACCTCCGGCTCCACTGGCCGGCCGAAGGCGGCTCTCAATGGCCATCGGAGTCTGTACAACCGCCTGCTGTGGATGCAGGAGCGCTTCGCCCTCACCGCCGACGAAGCGGTGCTGCACAAGACGCCTTTCAGCTTCGACGTATCGGTGTGGGAGCTGTTGTGGCCGCTGTTGGTGGGGGCCCGCCTGGTGCTGGCTCGTCCCGGCGGCCAGCGGGAGCCGAACTATCTCATCGAGCTGATCGAAAGCCAGCGCATCTCCACCGTGCACTTCGTGCCGGCGATGCTGCGGGTCTTCCTGCAGAATCCGGAGTCCCGGCGCTGCCTGGGTTTGCGCCGGATCCTCGCCAGCGGCGAGACCCTGTCGCCGGATCTGGCGGAGCTGGCCCGCCGGCGGCTGCCGGATACGGCGCTGTTCAATCTCTACGGTCCCACCGAGTGCGCCATCGACGTCACCTGCGCTGCCTACCGCCCGGTGGCCGACGAAGAAGCTGTCAGCCTGCTGCCGGTGCCCATCGGTACTCCCGTCACCAATGTCCAGATCTACTTGCTGGACGGCCGCGGACGACCGGTGCCGGTGGGTGTGGCGGGGGAGCTCTTCATCGGCGGCGTGGCGGTGGGCCGGGGCTATCTGGGGCGCCCGGCGCTGACCGCCGGAAGCTTCGTGCCGGATCCCTTCGGCGGCGCTTTTGGCGGCCGCCTCTACCGCACCGGCGACGCCGCCCGCTGGCTCGCCGACGGCGCGCTGGAGTTCATCGGCCGCCTCGATCAGCAGGTCAAGATCCGTGGCTTCCGGGTCGAGCCCGGGGAGCTGGAAAGCGCGTTGGTGGAGCACTCTCAGGTGTCCGAGGCGGCGGTGGTGGTGCGCGAGGACCTGCCCGGTTATCCGCGGCTGGTGGCCTATGTGGCCCCGAATCCGGACAGCCCCGATGGCGACGGCACTGGTACTGGTAGTGGGGGCTGGCACCGGGGCGGCGTCGAGGGGCTGCTGGACAGCCTGCGGGGCTTCCTCGGCCAGCGGCTGCCCGCCCACCTGATGCCCTCCACCACCCTGGTGCTGGAGGAGCTGCCGCTGCTGCCCAACGGCAAGGTGGATCGCGCCGCGCTGCCCACGCCGGCGCCGCCGGCGGGAGCCGGGGGAACCTCGGCGGAGCATCCGGCGGAGGAGATCCTGCTGGAGATCTGGCATCGGGTGCTGGGAGTCGAGGGCATTGGTCTGGACGACGACTTCCTGGCCCTCGGCGGGGACTCGATTCTCAGCATGCAGGTGGCCACTTACGCCAACCAGGCAGGGCTCAGCCTGCGGCCGGCCCAAGTCTTCGAGCATCCGACGGTGCGACGGCTGGCGCGGGTGGTGATCCGCAATCCGGAGCTGGCGTTGGAGGAGCAGCGGTCGGTGTCCGGCGCGGTGCGGCTGACGCCGGTGCAGAAGTGGTTCCTGGAGCTCGACCTGCCGCGCCCGGAGCATTGGAACCAGGCTCTGATGATGCACGCCGAGAGCTATCTCGACTCCGCCGCCCTGCGCCGGGCCTTGATCGGCCTGGTGCGGCATCACGACAGCCTACGCTCGCGCTTCGTCGGCGACGGCCCGGCCTGGGAGCAGCAGGTGGCGGAGATCGGCCCCGAGGACCCGCTGGTGACCGTCGATCTCGGCGCCTTGAGCGTTGACGACGCCCGCCGCCAGCGCCAGGAGCTGGCGGCGAGGCTGCAGGCGAGTCTGGATCTGGAGCGCGGTCCGCTATTTCGTGCCGCCTGGATGCCGGGGCCGGAGGTCACGGAGCATCGGCTGCTGATGGTGGCCCACCACCTGGTGGTCGACGGGGTCTCCTGGCGCATCCTGTTGGCGGATCTGGAGGTCGCCTACCGGCAAGCCTTGGCATGCTCCGAGACTCTGCGGATGCCCCCCAAGACCGCCTCCTTCCAAACCTGGTCGGAACATCTCTACCGCCGGGCCCAAAGTCAGGACGTTATCCAGCAGCTGGATTATTGGCTGGCCCTGCCATGGTCCGAGGTGGGGCGGCTGCCCCTGGACGTCCCCGGCGGCGCCGGCGGCAATTTGGTCGCCACCGAGGAGCTGCTGAGCCGCAGCCTGGACGAGAAGCTCACCAGCGATCTGCTGCAGCGCAGCTCCCAGGCCTACCGCACCGAGGTCGGTGATTTGCTGATCACCGCCCTGGTGCGCTCCATCTCCCGCTGGACCGGCAGCGCCTCGGTGCCGGTGATGCTCGAGGGCCACGGCCGGGAAGATCGGGACGGGCCCACGGTGCACCGCACCGTCGGTTGGTTCACCAGCCTGTACCCCGTGGTCTTCAACTTCGGCCAGGGGGCGGGCCCCGGCGACGCGGTGGTGGCGGTGAAGGAGCAGCTGCGTCAGCTGCCCCAGCGGGGCTTGGGCTACGGGCTGCTGCGCTACCTCAACTCCCAGGGCGATTCGGTGAGCCGGCTGCGGGCGTTGCCGCGGCCGGAGATCTCGTTCAATTATCTGGGGCAGTTCGACTCGGTGCTGGCGGATTCGGAGCTCCTACAGCCGGTGGATGAAAGCCCCGGTCCCCTGCGCGCGCCGGAGGGCCCGCGGCCGTTCCTCGTCGAGGTCAACGCCTGGGTGATCCACGGACGCCTGGAGATGGTGTGGTCCTTCAGCCCGGCGGTGCATCACCGGGAGACTATCGACGATCTCGCCGACCACTGTCTGGAGGCTCTCAAGGCCCTCATCGAGCACTGCCTGTCGCCGGAGGCCAGCGGTTGTACCGTCTCCGACTTCCCCATGGCGGAGCTCTCCACCGAGGAGCTGGATCGGCTGGTGGAGCAGGTGGGGGACGGTGCGGTGATCCAGGATATTTACCCGCTGTCCCCGTCCCAGGAGGGGATGCTCATGTACCTGGAGCTTCAGGGCCATGAGAGCGGGGTCTTCTTCAATCAGCTGTACTGTGAGCTCCGAGGGCACCTCGACAGCCATGCTTTCCAGCGTTGCTGGCAGCAGGTGATGGATCGCCATCCCAGTCTGCGCACCCAATTCAGTTGGCGACGCCTGCGGCGGCCGCTGCAGGTGGTGCGGGAACGGGTGGAGCCGCCCTGGACTCTGGAGGATTGGCGGGGCATCACCCCGGCGGCGCTGGAGCATCGCCTGGCCACCTACCTGGAGCAGGATCGAGAGCAGGGCTTTGACCTGGAGCGGCCGCCGCTGGTGCGCTTCGCCCTCTTCCAGGTGGACGCCGCAGCCTACCGCTTCGTGCTCAGCTACCACCACCTGGTGCTCGACGGTTGGTCCCTGTCGCTGATGTTCCGGGAAGCTCTCAAGGCCTACCGGGCGTCGCTTCAGGGGCAGCGCCTATCCCTCGGTGAGGCCCCGGCCTACGCTGACTATCTACGCTGGCTCCAGGAACAGGATCCGGTGAAGGCGGAGGTCTTCTGGCGCCGCCGGCTGAACGGATTGCGCACTCCCACCCGGCTCCCCGGGGACCGTGCCCGCACCGCCGCCGCGCCGATCCACGACCGCTGCCAATGTCGCATCAGCTCGTCCGAGACGGCGCGCCTGGCGTCGGTGTCCCGGCAGCTGATGCTGACCCAGAACACCCTCATCCAGGGGGCCTGGGCGCTGCTGCTGCACGAGCAAAGCGGCCAGGACGAGGTGGTCTTCGGCAACGTGGTCTCCGGCCGCGAGGGTGGCTTCGAGAACACGCTGGGGTTGTTCATCAACGCTCTGCCGGTGCGCACGCGCCTGCCCTGGGACCGCTCCATGACCTCCTGGCTGCAGCAGATGCAGCGCGAGCAGGTGGAGGCCCGGCAGTTCGAGTTCTGCGCCCTGGAGCAGATTCAGCGCTGGAGCGAGGTGCCTTGGGGGGACGCCCTCTTCGAGACCCTGGTGATCTTCGAGAACTACCCGGTGGAGGGCGGCCTGCTGGAGGGGCGCCACGGCATCGAGGTGTTGTCGGTGCACGCCGAGGAACGCTCCAACTACCCCCTCTCCCTCTTCGTCTTCCCCGGCGACGAGCTGGTGTTGGAGCTGAGCTTCGACAGTAGCCGCCTCGACCGGCCGCGGGCGGAGCAGTTGCTGGCGCGGCTGGAGTTGCTCCTGCAGCGCATGCTGGCGGCGCCCCACACCACCCCCGCGGGGCCCCTGGCTCTCACCGCTTCCGAGCGCCGGCAGGTGGTGGAGCGGTCCAACGACACCGCCAAGGATTGGGAGGGAAGGGAGCCGGTGCACCGGCTGATGTCCCTCTGGGCGGCGGAGCATCCCGACGCTGCGGCGGTGACCAGCCGCCGGGGCGTGCGTCTGACCTATGGCGAGCTGGACCGGCGCTCGGGGCAGATGGCGGCGGAGCTCCAGCGTCGGGGCATCGGTCCGGGCTCGGTGGTGGCGCTGTGGATGGAGCGCTCGCCGGAGCAGCTGGTGGCACTCTACGGCGTGCTCAAGGCCGGCGCCGCTTACCTGCCGGTGGATCTTCTGATTCCCCGCCGGCGAGTGCGCCGGCAGCTGGTGGCGGCGGGGGTTCAGCTCCTCCTCACGCGCTCGAACCTGGTGGAGGGCGGTGTCCCCGGCGAGGTGGAGGCCCTGTGCCTGGATACCGAGTGGCCGCGCATCACCGCCCTCGAACCGGCGCCGCCGCGGCCCCTGCCGACCCTCAGCGCCCGCGCCTACCTGGTGGCCACCTCCGGCAGCACCGGCACGCCGCGGGTGGTGATGGTGGATCATCGCTCGCTGCTCAACCACACGCGCTGGGCGATGGCGGAGATGGAGCTGCAGCCCACGGACAAGGTGCTGCAATTCTCCTCCCTGGCCTTCGACGCCAGCGTCGAAGAGATCTTCCCGGCTCTGGCGGTGGGAGCGTCGGTGGTTCTGCGGGAGGACGAGATGATCACCTCTCTGCGGTCCTTCCTCCATGCCTGCGAGGCGCTCGAGGTGACGGTGCTGGACCTTCCCACCTCCTTCTGGCACCGCCTGGTGCTGGACAGCGAGGGTGCGGTGGTGCTGCCCAATCGGCTGCGCTTGATGGTGGTGGGGGGCGAACGTCTCGAGCCCTACGTCCTCGAGCAGTGGCGCCAGCGCTTCGGTCCACCCATTCGGCTGCTCAACACCTACGGGCCCACGGAGGCCACGGTGGTGGCCACCAGCGCCGAGCTGGGCGCTTTCGGCCAGGGGTTGCCGGAGGTGGAAGTGGAGCTGCCGGCGCCGCCGGAGGTGACCATCGGCACCCCCATTCCCAACGTCACCACCTACGTCCTCGATCGCCACGGCCGGGCGGTGCCTCCGGGAGTGCCCGGCGAGCTGTGCTTGGGAGGGACGGGGGTGGCCCAGGGCTACCGCGACCGGCCGGCGGACACCGCCGCCCGCTTCGTGCCCTCACCCTTCGGCGAAGAGGCCGGCGCGCGGCTGTTGCGCACCGGGGATCTGGCCTGCTGGCAGAAGGACGGCAGCCTGTGTTTCTTGGGCCGCAAGGACGGTCAGATCAAGGTCGAGGGCTACCGCGTCGAGCCGGGGGAGATCGAAGCTCATCTGATGGCCCAGCCGGAGGTCTCGGAAGCGGTGGTGACGGCCATCGCCACGGGGACCCAACAAGGCCGTCTGGCGGCGTACCTATCCCTCGCCGACGGCCACGCGGCACCGACGCCGGAAGTGTTGCGGGCAAAGCTGCGGGGGGAGTTGCCGGAGTACATGGTGCCGGCGGTGTTCACCGTCCTCGGCTCTCTGCCCCGGGGCCCCGGCGGCAAGGTGGACCGTTCCGCTCTGCCGGCGCCGGAGACCGGGGCACTGCCGCCGGCGCGTACCTACGTGGCGCCGCGCAACGAGACCGAACGCAAGATCGCCGAGCTCTTCGGCGAGCTCCTGGGGGTACCCCGAGTGGGAGCCTTCGACGGCTTCTTCGACCTCGGTGGCCATTCCCTCCTGGCCACCCGCCTGGTGGCCCAGGTGCGGCAGAGCTTCGGCGTCGATCTGCCTCTGCGGCAAGTTTTCGAGACCCCTTCCGTGGCCCGGCTGGCGGCGGTGGTGGTGTCCCTGATCCTCGATCGGTTGGAAGAGATTCCGGACTCCTCGTCGCGTTCCGCGGCGGGAGGCCCATGAAGCTCGGACTATGAAGCCCGGACTATGAAGCCCGAACAGGGAAGCTTGTAGGGCTGGACTGACGCTCCCAGCGAGCGTGTTTTGACGGAGTGATCTGGAATGAGCGACGAGATGACGAAGGCTCAGACCTTCGTGGACGTTCTGCAGCGGCGGGCTCAGGAGCAGCCCCAGCGCCGTGCCTACACCTACATGGTGGACGGTGATGAAGAGGGGGCTCAGTGGACCTACGGCGAGCTGGATCGCCGAGCGCGCGCGGTAGCGGCCCTGTTGGCCCAGCGACACCGTCCCGGGGAGCGCGCTCTGTTGCTCTATCCTCCCGGTGGCCTGGACTTTCTCGCCGGCTTCTACGGCTGCCTCTACGCCGGCATCATCGCCATCCCGGCACCGCCGCCGGACGCCGCCCGCCTGAAGCGTTCCCTGCCGCGGCTGCAGACCATCGTCGAAGATTCGGAAGCCTCCATCATCCTCGGCACCGCGGGCATCCTCGAGCTGTTGGAGAAGGTCGACGACAGCCTGCCGGCGCTGGGCCGCCTACCGCGGCTGGCGACGGAGAAGACGCCGGTGGACTGGTCCGAGGAATGGCGCCGTCCGGAGCTGACGGCGGAGACTCTGGCTTACTTGCAATACACCTCCGGTTCCACCTCGGCGCCCAAAGGGGTGATGATCGGGCACAGCCACATCCTGCACAATCTGAGCTACAACCGCCGGCGCTGGAATTACGGCAGCGAGAGCGCGGCCACCACCTGGATGCCCTACTTCCACGACTACGGTCTGGTGGAAGGGCTGATGCAGCCGGCGTTCAGCGGTATTCCCGCGTACATCCTCTCGCCCCTGGCCTTCTTGCGCCGGCCCCTGCGCTGGCTGCAGACCATCAGCCGATATCGGGTGACCCACAGCGCCGCGCCCAACTTCGGCTACGACCACTGCGTCGAGCGGATTCCGGAGAAGCGCCGCAAAGGCCTCGACCTCAGCGTCTGGCGGGTGGCGAGCTGCGGCGCCGAGGTGATTCGTGCCGAGACCGTAGAGCGCTTCCTCAAGGCCTTCGAGCCCTGCGGTTTTCGCCGTAGCGCCTTCTACCCGGCCTACGGCCTGGCGGAGGCGACGCTGTTGGTGACCACGCGGGAGACCCGAGAGCCCCAGGCGAGAGTGCTGGAGGTCGATGCCGCCGGCCTCGAGGAAGGGCGGGTCGAGAAGGCGCTGCCGGGGGCGACGGTCCGCTCGGTGGTGAGCTGTGGCACCGCCAACGGGGACGTGGAGGTGGTCATCGTCGATCCCGAGACCCGCCGCCGCCGCCCCACTGGTGTGGTGGGGGAGGTGTGGACCGCGTCCCCCAGCGTCGCCGGGGGCTACTGGCGCCGGGAGCGGGACAGCGAGCCGGTCTTCCGGGCCCGCCTGGTGCAGGGGGACGGCAGCGAGTCCGATACCACCTACCTGCGCACCGGCGATCTGGGCTTCCTGCAGGACGGCGAGCTCTACGTCTCCGGCCGGATGAAGGATCTGATCATCATCCGCGGCTCCAACCACTTCCCCCAGGACATCGAGGTGACGGTGGAGAGCTGCCACGACTTGCTGCGCACCAACTCCTGCGCTGCCTTTTCCGTGGAGGAGGGCGGCGAGGAGCGGCTGGTGGTGGCGGCGGAGGTGGAGCGCAGCTTCCAGCCGGACCAGCTGGAGGAGCTCGCCGGCGCCGTACGCCAGGCGGTTTCGGAGGCCCACGACATCGAAGTTTGGGGCCTGCGCCTGATCCGCCGGGGGAGCATTCTCAAGACCTCCAGCGGCAAGATTCAGCGCGCCGGCACTCGCCAGGCATTCCTCGACGGCGAGCTGGAGATCGTGGCGGAGCACACCGCCCGCCGGCCCCCGGCCGTGGCACCGGCGACCCCCGGCGAGGGGATCGCGGCGGCGGATGACGAGTCGTTGCGCCGCCGCCGGGAGATCGAGGCCTGGCTCACCGAGCGCCTGGGCGCCCGCCTGGGCTTTTCCCCGGAGGAGCTGGACCGCACCCAACCCTTCGCCCGCTACGGCCTCGATTCCGCCGCTGCCGTCAGCCTCACCGGTGAGCTGGAGGATTGGCTCGACCGGGAGCTGCCGGCGACCCTGCTCTACGAGCATCCGACGGTGGAGCAGGTGGCGAGCTTCCTCACCGAGGCCAAGGGATCCGCCGTGAGCTCCGGCGCCGCTGCCGTACCGACCGCGGCGGCAGCACCGAGCCCCGGCGAGCCCATCGCCGTGGTGGGGGTGGGCTGCCGTTTTCCCGGCGCCGACGGCCCCGAGGCCTTCTGGCGACTGCTGGAGGACGGTGTCGACGCCATCCGGCCGGTGCCGGCGGAGCGCTGGGACGCCGAGGCGCTTTACGCCCCCGAAGCGGCGACACCGGGAAAGAGCAATACCCGCTGGGGTGGCTTCCTGGAGCAGGTGGATCGCTTCGACGCCGACTTCTTCGGTATTTCGCCCCGGGAAGCGGCGCGCATGGATCCCCAGCAGCGGCTCCTCCTGGAGGTGGCCTGGAGCGCTTTGGAGCACGCCGGGGTAGTACCCGGCGAGCTGGAAGGCTCCGCCACCGGTGTCTTCGTCGGTATCTCCACCAACGATTACCGGCATCTCCAATACGGCGCGCCGGAGCTCATCGACGCCTACGCCGGCACCGGCAACGCCGCCAGCATCGCCGCCAACCGGCTCTCCTACCTGCTCGATCTGCGGGGACCCAGCGTGTCTTTGGATACCGCCTGCTCGTCGTCCCTGGTGTCGGTGCACTACGCCTGTCGCAGCCTGCGGGACGGCGAGTGCGACCTGGCCCTGGCCGGCGGGGTCAACCTGATGCTGTCGCCGGATTGGACCGTCACCTTCTCCCAGGCTCGGATGATGGCCTCCGACGGCCGTTGCAAGACCTTTGACGCCGCCGCCGACGGCTATGTCCGCGGCGAGGGTTGCGGCATGGTGGCCCTGAAGCGGCTGAGCGACGCTCAGCGGGACGGTGACCGGGTGCTGGCGGTAGTCCTCGGCTCGGCGATCAATCAGGACGGCCGCAGCAATGGCCTCACCGCCCCCAACGGCCGCGCTCAGGAGGACGTCCTGCGCCGGGCCCTGGCGGCGGCGAAGGTGAGCGGTTCGGAGGTCGACCTGGTGGAGGCCCACGGCACCGGCACGCCCCTGGGCGACCCCATCGAGGTGCGGGCTCTCGACGCGGTGCTGGGAGCGGGGCGGGATCTCGAGACTCCCTTCTTTCTCGCTTCCGCGAAGACCAATATCGGCCACCTGGAGGCCGCCGCCGGCATCGCCGGCCTGATCAAGACGGTGCTCAGCCTGGAGCACGCCACGGTGCCGCCCCATCTACACTTCGAGGAGCCCAACCCGCGCCTCTCCTGGGCCAGTCTGCCGGTGCGGGTACCCACCGCCCCGGAGCCCTGGCCGCGGTGCGAGCGGCGGCGGGTGGCGGGGGTCAGCTCCTTCGGCTTCGGCGGCACCAATTGCCACGTGGTGCTCGCCGAGGGACCGCCTCCGGAGCCGGCACCGGTTCTCGAAGGACCCCAGCTGCTGGTGCTCTCGGCGCGCACCGAAGGCGCGCTGCGGCGCCAGGCGGCTAGCTTCTCCCGGTTCCTGGTGGAGCCCCAGACTGCGAAAGCCCAGAGCCCTTGGGGAGCGGTCATCCCGTCGGCGGCCCGGCGCCGCAGCCACTTCGAGGAGCGCTTGGCGTTGGTGGCGGAGGGGGCGGAGGAAGCCGCTCACCAACTGCAGCGTTTCGCCACCGCGGGTCCGGCGGAGGTACGCAACGGCCGCCGTCCCGCCGGCCGGCCACCGCGGCTGGGTTTTCTATTCACCGGCCAGGGTGCCCAATACCCGGGCATGGGCCGCGTCCTCTACCAGCGCGAGCCGGTCTTCCGACAGGCCCTCGACCGCTGCGCCGCGGTCTTGGAGGAGCGTCTGCAATATCCCCTCCTGACGGTGATCCACGGCGAGGGCTGGGAGTCGGAGCTGCTACACCAAACCGCCTTCACCCAGCCCGCCCTCTTCGCTCTCGAATACTCCCTGGCGGAGCTGTGGCGCAGCTGGGGCATCGAGCCGGACATGGTCTTGGGGCATAGCGTCGGCGAGTACGTGGCCGCCTGTGTCGCCGGCGTTCTCGAGCTGGAAGAGGCTCTGGAGCTGGTGGCCGAGCGCGGCCGGCTGATGCAGGAGCTGCCGGAAGGCGGTGCCATGGCGTCGGTGCGGGAGGGGGAACAGCGAGTCCTACGGATCATTCAGGACGCCGGTTTGGATGTCTCCGTGGCGGCGGTCAACGGCCCCGGCAGCACCGTCCTCTCGGGCTCCGCGGAGGAGATCCAGCGGGCCATCCGGACCCTCGCCGCGGAGGATGTGGAATCCCGGCGGCTGAAGGTCTCTCACGCCTTCCATTCACCGCTCCTGGAGCCGGTGATGGATCGCTTCGAGGCTTTCGCCAAGAAGTTCAGCTACCGCCCGCCGAAAGTGCCGCTGATCTCCAACCTCGACGGCCAGGCGCTGGCGGAGGGGGTTGCTCCGGACGCCGCCTACTGGCGCCGCCACGCCCTGTCCACGGTGCGTTTCGCCGACAGCGTGGCGCATCTGGTGGAGCTCGGTTGCGAGGTGCTCTTGGAAGTGGGGCCGCACCCCACCCTCCTGTCCATGGCCCGCCGCGCGCTGCCCACCGGCTCGGTGGCCCTCCTGGGCTCCCTGCATCGGGACATCGACGATGGGCGGGCCGTCCTCGATGCCCTCGGCGGGCTCTACGCCCACGGCTGCGATCCGCGCTGGGAGGCTCTCTTCGACGGTCCGGCGGTGGCCTTGCCCACCTATCCGTTCGAGCCGGAACGGCACTGGCTCGACGGCGTCCCCGGCGATCCCCGCTGGCAGGACGCCGCAGCGGGCGACGGCTCCCGGCGGCCGGCGGCCGGGGAAACGGCTTTCCCCTGGCTGGGGCAGCGCACCGCGGACCCGGACTCCCGAGACGATGCAACGAGCTTCGTCTGGGAGACGGAGGTGGGTGTGGAGCCTTACCCCTTCCTCGACGATCACCGGGTCCAGGGCGCCCTGGTGCTGCCCGCCGCCTGCTATCTGGAGATGGTCCAGGAAGCGGCGGAGAAGGAGTGGGGGGCCGGCGACCGGGAAGTCCGCCATGTGGAGGTCCTGCGTGCCCTCTTCCTGCCGGAGGACGGCAGCGTCACCCTGCGGCTGGAGCTGGAACCCGGCCCGCAGGAGGATGATCGGTGGAGCTTCCGCTGCCTGGCGTCCCACGGCGGGCGCGAGCCGCAGCTCTATGCCCGGGGGCAGGTAACCCGGGGACAGGTGACCCAGGGGCAGGTGACCCAGGGGCAGGTGGGTGAGGAGGCGGCGTCTACCTCGGGTCCTGAAGCCGCGGACCTGGGAGCTCTCCGAGAGGCGCTGGGAGCGGCTCATCCCGGCGGGGAGCACTACGCTCATCTGCGTTCCCTGGGGCTGGACTACGGCCCCTGCCATCGCGGCATCGCCGAGATCCACAGCCGGGGGGCCGAAGCCCTGGCGCGCATCGAGACGCCTCAGGCCCTGGTGGCGGAGGCGCTGTCCTATCGCCTGCACCCGGCGCTCCTGGACGCCGCCTGGCAAACTCTGGCGGCGGCGATTCCCCCGGAGGTGGGGGGCGGCGACCGGGTGCCCTGGCTCCCGGTGCTGCTGGAGAGCTTCCGCATTCATCGGCCACCGGCCTCCGAGCTGTGGTGCCGTGCCCGGGTTTCGCCGGTGTCCGACGAGGAGCATCGACTGCGCGCGCGCATCGAGCTCTTCGACCCGGTGGGGGAGGCGGTGGCCACCTGCGATGGGTTGATCGTCCAGCGCTTGGAGCAGAGACGGGAATCCTCCGGCGATGCTTCGGTGGCGGAGCCTGGAGCCGAGGCGCTGAAGATGGGGCCGCTGCTCAAGATGGACTGGTCTCCGGTCTCGCCGGCGCTGCCGGCCGCGGCTCCCGGCTCGTGGCTGGTGGTGGGCCGGGAGCGGCCCGCGGTGCAGGCCCTGGCCCGGGCCCTGCAGCGCCACGGTGCGGCGGTGACGGTGGCCGCCGGTGCCGGTTCGGAGGAGCCGCGGCTGCCCACCGGCGAGCTGCTGTGGGCGGCCCTGGAGAGTGCCCACGGCCCGCTGCCCTCCACCTTCGCCGGGGTGGTGCTGCTGGCCACCGGGGGCGAGGAGCAGGATGAGACCACGGGAGTCTTGGATGCGGTGCGGCTGCATCAGGGCTTGACGGCGTTCAAGCGCGGCGGCCGCTTGTGGTTGGTCACCCATGGTGCCCAGACGGTGGCCGGTGCGGCCCGGGGCGCGAGTCTGCCGACGGCGGCGCTGTGGGGTTTCGGCCGCACCTTCGCCCAGGAGCAGCCGGCCCATTGGGGCGGCTTGGTGGACCTGGATCCCTCGCTGCCCATCACCGCGTCCATCGAGGCGCTGACGGAGGAATTGCTCTCCGCCACCACCGGTGCCCGCGAGGACCAGATCGCTCTGCGCAGCGGTCAGCGGCTGGTGCCGCGGCTGGTCCCTGCCGGTCCCGAACCCACCGGGACGGTGCAGATACGCCCCGACGCCGCCTACTTGATCACCGGAGGTCTGGGAGACCTGGGCCTCGCCACCGCCAGCTGGCTGCTTCGCCACGGAGCTCGCCACCTGGTCTTGGTGGGCCGGACGGTGCCGGATCCGGAAGCCCAGGACCAGCTCTCCCTGACCCGTCTGAGGGCGCTGGCAGAGCTGCGCCGGGGCGGGGCCGAGGTCGAAACGGTGGCGCTGGATGTCGGGGACCGGACGGCATTGGAGCAGCTGGTGGAAGAGCGCCGGCAAGTCGGTGCCCCGGAGATCCGAGGGGTCATCCATGCCGCCGGGCTGGTCTCCATCAACGGTGTTCACGAGCTGTCCACGGAGGAGACGGTGGCGGTGTTGGCGCCCAAGGTGGTGGGCGGTCTCAACCTGCACGCGGTCTTCGGGTCCTCGGCGGAACTGGACTTCTTCGTGCTCTATTCCTCGGTCTCTGCAGTCCTGGCCTCGCCCCGGTTGGCGGTCTATGCCGGCGCCAACGCCTTCCTCGACGCGCTGGCGGAATATCGCCGGGCGCGCTCCTTGCCGGCGTTGAGCATCCGGTGGCCCGGCTGGGAGGGCATCGGCATGGCCGCCCGGGAGGGGGTCAGCGCGCCCCAAGGGATGGAGGCGCTGTCGCCCCAGCAGGCCTTCGACTGGCTCGACGGCTGGTTGGGCACCGACGACACCCCGGCGGTGGTCACCGCCCTGCCGGCGGAGTGGCCGGTGTGGTTCGACGCCTATCCTGCGGCCTCCTCGGCCCCGAGTCTGCGGCGGCTGCTGGAGCTTTCGGCACCGCCGCTGGAGGCGCCCCAGGAATCTTCGGCGGGGGATGCTGCCGCCGCCGGGATGAGCGGCGACGAGATGGTCGACTATCTCGCCGAGCAGGTGGCCCAGGTGTTGGAGCTGCCGGTGGAACGGCTGGACCTGGAACGCCCCCTCAATCGCCTGGGCCTCGATTCCCTAATGGCGGTGGAGATCAAGAATCGGGTGGAGTCGGATCTCGGGGTCGAGCTCTCGGTGGTGCAATTCCTCCAGGGGCCGAGCATCGAGGAGCTGGCTGCCGACCTGACCCAGAAGATCTCGCCCGCAAGCGGGGCAGCGAGGAGCTCCGGACCGGCTGCCACCGGCGCTGCCGTCGGCACATCGGATCTTCTCCGGGAGCTCGATGGGGATCTGCCCGGAGGTTCCTCCGGCGTTCTCGATACAGGTGGCCTCGATCGGGGTGAGCTCGATGCTGACGGCGCCCGGCGACTGCTGGATTCCGTCGACAATCTCTCCGACGCCGAAGTCGAAGTTCTGCTGGAACAGATGATGGCCCTGGAGGAGGCTTCATGAGCCGCGACGACCATCCCCGCCCGCCGGTGGACGCGGCCCAGCGCCGCGAGCTGCTGCGCCGTCTGCTGGAACAACGCGCCCAAGAGGCGACGGAAGCTCCTGCGGAAACCCCATCGGGGCTTGCTTCCGAACCCTCCGTCTATCCCCTCTCCGTCGGCCAGCAGGCGCTCTTCTTCCTCTATCGCATGGCGCCGGAGAGCTTCGCCTACAACGTGCTCTTCGCCGCCCGCATCCGTTCGCCGCTGAACGTTCCGGCGCTGGAGCGTTGCCTCGATCGCATCGTCCAGCGCCATCCGAGTCTGCGAGCCACCTTCGGCGGCGCTCCGGAGGAGCCCGGCAAGGCGGTTCAGCGGGTCCATCGGGATGCTTCGGTGCCCCTGGAGCGCTTCACGGTGAGCGGCGATGACGAGGCCCTGCTGACGGAGCTCGAGGCCTACAGCCGCCGTCCCTTCGATCTCGGCACCGGGCCGGTGCTGCGCTGGGGACTGTTCCGGCGCGACGAAGAGGACCATGCCTTCGTCATGGTGGCCCATCACATCGCGGTGGATTTCTGGTCCTTCGGCATCATGCTCGAAGAGCTGCACCAGCTCTATCCCGCCGCCGTCGATGGGCGCCTGGAAGGTCCCAAGAGCCTCAAGCTACCGGCGCCGCCCACCACCTATCGGCGCTACGTCGAGGCGCAGCAGGCGCTCCTCGACGGCCCCCGGGGCGAGGAGCTGCTGAGTTATTGGACCCAGCGGCTGGAAGATCCGCCGACCCTCGAATTGCCCACCGACCGGCCCCGCAGCGCCACCCAGAGCTTCGCCGGTGACACCCACCGCTTCGACCTCGGTCCCGAGCTGGCACAGCGGCTGCGAGGGCTGGCCCGGGACCAGGGCGCCACCCTCTTCGCCACCTTGCTGGCGGGGCTCATGGCGTTGCTCTACCGCTACACCGGTCAGCGGGACATTCTGGTGGGCTCGCCCATCGCCGGTCGCGAGCGGCGGGAGCTGGAGACGGTGGTGGGTTATTTCGCCAACATGATGGTCTTGCGCTGCCGGCCCCGGGGCCGGCGCAGCTTCGCCGATCTGGTGGAGGAGGCCCGGGGCACCACCCTCTCGGCTCTGGAGCACGGCGAGCTGCCGTTTCCCCTGCTGGTGGAGCGCCTGGGCATCGATCGGGACCCCAGCCGCGGGCCCCTCTTCGACGTCGCCTTCGCCGTCGAGTCCACCAAGATGGACCGCCACGGCATCTCCGGTCTGCTGCTGGGAGATCCGGCGGCGAGCTCTAACCTGGCGGGGCTGGAGTGGCAGGCCGTACCCCTATCCCAGCAGGAGGGGCAATTCGATCTCACCTTCCACCTGCTGGAGACGGACCGTTCCGTCGGCGGCCTGCTGATGTACGACACCGGGCTCTTCGACGCCGCCACCGCGGCGCGCATGGCCGGGCATCTGGAGACCTTGTTGGCGTCGGCGGTGGAGGAGCCGGAGGTGCCCCTGGACCGGCTGACGCTGCTGCCGGCGGCGGAGCGGTCGCAGCTGCTGGAGTCCTGGAACGCCACCCGCATGCCCTGGCCGGAAGATCTGTCGGTGATGGACCTGCTGGAGGCGGAGATGCGCCAGCGGCCCGACAATCTGGCGGTGGAGGAGCCCGGCCGAGCTTTGAGCTTCGGCCAGCTGGACCGGCTGACGGCACGGCTGGCGGCGGTCATCCAGGAGCAGCGCCGGGTTGCCGGAGCCCCGGCCGAGGCGCCGGTGGCGGTGTGTGCCCCACGCTCCGTGGCGCAGATCGTGGCGGTGCTCTCGGTGGTGCGGGCGGGAGGGGCCTATCTGCCCCTGGATCCGGCTTACCCGGACCGCCGCCTGAGCTATATGGCCACCGACAGCGGCGCCACCTTGGTGCTGGCCAGCGCCGATCAAGCGACGCGCTTCGAGGCGTTGGACACGCCGGTGCTGGTGCTCCACGAAGTGTTGGCGGCCGCCGAGGCTGATGATTGGGGCGGTCCGCAGTTGCAGCCCCGGTGGGTCTTTCCGCAGAGCCTGGCGTATCTCATCTACACCTCCGGTTCCACCGGCCGGCCCAAGGGGGTGGAAGTCTCCCACCGCGGCCTGGCCAACCTGGTGCACTGGCACCATCAAGCTTTCGGCGTCCGCCCCGGAGACCGCTCCGCCACCACCGCCGGCCCTGGCTTCGACGCCGCGGTGTGGGAGCTGTGGGCCCACATCACCGCCGGTGCCGCGATCCTCATCCCCAGCGAGGAAGACCGGGCTTCCGGCGGCCGCATGCTGCGCTGGCTGGAAGAGCAGCGCATCGATCTGTGCTTCATGGCCACGCCCCTGGCGGAGGCGGTTTTGGCCCAACCGGCGCTGGCTGAGAAGGGGCCCGCAGAGCTGCCCCTGCGGACCCTCCTCACCGGCGGCGCTACCCTGCATCGGCTACCGGATCCACCGCCGCCCTTCGCGGTGATCAACCACTACGGCCCCACGGAGTCGGCGGTGGTCTCCACCAGCTCCCAAGTTGCGGCCCAGCCGTCGGGACGCCGGCCTCCCATCGGCCGTCCGCTGCCCAATTTGCGCACCTACGTCTTGGGGCCCAATATGTCGCCGCAGCCAGTGGGGGTGGTGGGAGAGCTCTATGTCGGCGGCCGCAGTCTCGCCCGCGGCTACCGCCGGCAGCCGGCGCGCACCGCCGAGCGTTTCGTGCCGGATCCTTTCGGCGGCGAGGCCGGCGAGCGGCTCTACCGCACCGGCGACCTGGCTCGCTATCTGCCCGACGGTGAGCTGGAATTCATCGGCCGCAACGACGATCAGGTGAAGATCCGCGGATTCCGCATCGAGCTGGGGGAGATCGAAGCGGCGCTGCTCGAGCAGCCGTCGGTGAAGGCGGCGGCGGTGTTGGTGGAGAACGCCGAGACCGATCCGCGGCTGGTGGGCTATGCGGCGATCCGGGAAGAGGATCCTGCGGCGCTGGGGGAGCGCCTGCGGGAAGCGTTGCTCAGTCGGCTGCCGGAGTACATGGTGCCAGGGCAGATTCACGTCCTCGACCATCTGCCCCTGACCCCCAACGGCAAGGTGGATCGCCGGGCCTTGCCCAAGCTGGCTCGCCGCCTCGAAGCAGAGGTCACCGCCGGCTCCGGGGCCCAGGAAGCGTCCGGCCGGCGCTCCCCCAGCGGCCGCCGGAGGGGCGCCGCCAGCCCGCGGGAGCTGCGGTTGCGCAAGCTCATCGCTGGGGTGTGGGCTGAGGTGTTGAAGCTCGACGAGGTGGATCCCGACGCCAGCTTCTTCGATCTCGGCGGCCATTCGCTGCTGGTTGGGGAGGTCTTGGATCGCCTGGACGCTCAGCTCGAGGACCTCGAGAACCCCCTGAAGGCGGTGGAGATCTTCCAATTCCCCACCGTCCGATCGCTGGCGCGGCGCCTGCTGGGGGACGGCGTGGAAGCTTCGGCGGAGCTCGAAGAGGAGTCGGCGGAGCTGGCGGCGGGGGACTCTGCCGTCGCCGCGGCCCCCGCCCAGTCCCTCGGAGCCCACGAGCCCATCGCCATCATCGGCATGGCCGGCCGCTTTCCGGGGGCCTGGTCGGTGGACGAGCTGTGGCGGAATCTCTGCGGAGGCGAAGAAGCGGTTTCCTTCTTCACCGACGAGGAGCTGGAGGCCAGCGGAGTGTCGGTGGAGGAGCGCCGGCGCAAGGACTACGTGGCGGCGGCGGCGGTGCTCGACGGCGTCGAGGATTTCGACGCCGGCTTCTTCGGCTTCACGCCGCGGGAGGCGGAGATCCTCGACCCCCAGCAGCGCCTCTTTCTGGAGGTCGCCTGGCACACCCTGGAGGACGGAGGCTGCGAGCCCGGCAGCTACGGCGGGCGCATCGGGGTCTTCGCCGGCCTCACCCAGAGCACCTATCTGACCCGCCATCTGGCGACCCAGCCAAAGCTCATGGCGGCCCTCGGGGATTACCAGGTGACCCTGTCCAACGACAAAGATTTCCTGCCCACCCGGGTGTCCTACAAACTCGACCTCAAAGGACCCAGCGTCAACGTCCAGACCGCTTGTTCCACCTCCCTGGTGGCGGTGCACATGGCCTGCCGCAGCCTGCGGGACGGCGAGTGCGACATGGCCCTGGCGGGGGGCGCCACGGTGCGACTGCCGCTGCGTGCCGGCTATCGCTACCAGGCGGGGATGATCCTCTCCCCGGACGGCCACTGCCGGCCTTTCGACGCCGACGGCCACGGCACCGTGGGTGGCAACGGGGTGGCGGCGGTGCTGCTCAAGCCCCTGTCCCGGGCTCTCGCCGATGGCGATCCGGTGCGGGCGGTGATCCGTGGCTCCGCCATCAACAACGACGGCGCCGCCAAGGTCGGCTACACGGCCCCCAGCGTCGAGGGGCAGACGGCGGTGTTGCGGGATGCCCTGCGGGCGGCGGGAGTAGAGCCTAGCTCGGTGGGCTATGTGGAAGGTCACGGCACCGCCACGGAGATGGGGGATCCCATCGAGGTCACCGCCCTCAACCAGGCCTACGGCGGCAGCGCCGAGGCGGAGAGCATCGCTTTGGGCTCGGTGAAGAGCAATCTGGGGCATCTGGACGCGGCGGCGGGGGTTGCCGGCCTGATCAAGACGGCGCTGGCCCTGGAGCAGGGAGCCATCCCGCCCAGCCTGCATTTCGAAAAGCCCAACCCGAAACTCGATTTCGCCGCCGGTCCCTTCTTCGTCAACCACCAGCTGCGGCCGTGGCCCCGGGGCGACGAGCCCCGGCGGGCGGCGGTGAGCTCCTTTGGCATCGGCGGCACCAACGCCCACGCCATCCTCGAGGAGTCGCCGGCGCGGGAGCCTCGGGAGGCCTCGGAGGGCCCCCATCTGCTGGTGCTATCCGCGCGGGACGAGAGCGCTCTGGAGGAGGCTACGGTAGCTCTGGCGAAGACCCTCGACGAACGGCCGGACCTGCCTCTGGATTCCGTCGCCTACACCCTGCAAGCGGGGCGCCGGGCCTTCCGGCACCGTCGCGCCGTGCTCGCCACCGACGCCGCGGACGCCGCCCGGGCGCTGGCGGATCCACTGCGACGCTGGAGCCGCCGGTCCCGTAGCGAGCGGCCGGTGGTCTTCCTGTGCTCTGGCCAGGGTTCGCAATACGCCGCCATGGGGCGGGATCTGTACAACGCCGGAGGCGAGTTCCGGCACCGGTTGGACCGCTGCGCCGAGCTCATGGCGCCATCCCTGGGGGAGGATCTTCGCGCCCTGTTGTTGCCGCCGGCGGGGGAAGAGGCGGAGGCGGGGGAGCGTCTACGGCAGACCGCCCTCACCCAGCCGGCTCTCTTCGCGGTCGAATATGCCCTGGGTTGCCAGTGGCGCGCCTGGGGGGTGGAGCCTCAGGCCCTGGTGGGGCATTCGGTGGGCCAATACGCCGCCGCCTGCCTGGCGGGGGTGATGTCTCTAGAGGATGCCGCCGAGCTGGTGGTGTTGCGCGGCCGGCTGATCCAGGAGCTACCGAAGGGGGCCATGCTCAGCGTCTCCCTGGATGCCGAAGAGGTCGCGGAGAAGCTCGGGGACGAGCTCTCCCTGGCGGCGGTCAATGCCCCGGGTCTGTGCGTCGTCTCCGGCCCCGAGGCGGCGGTCAACGCCCTGGCTCGGGATCTGGCGGTGCACGAGGTGGAGCACCGGCGCCTGCACACCTCCCACGCCTTCCACTCCTCGATGATGGAGCCCGCCACGGAGCGCTTCCGCCAGGCGGTGGAGAAGGTTTCCCTGGCGGCCCCGGAGCTGCCCCTGGTCTCCGATCTCACCGGGACCTGGATGAGCGATGAGGAGGCGACGAACCCGGAGACCTGGGTCGCCCATCTGCGCAATCCGGTGCGCTTCGCGGCGGCGGTGGAGACCCTGGCGGAGGAGCTCGACCCGGTCTTCTTGGAGGTCGGTCCGGGCAAGGTGCTGACCACCTTCGCCCGCCGTAGCCGGCCCCAGGCTCCGGCGGTGAATTCCCTTCGTCATCCTCAGCAGGAGGGCGACGATCACCTGCTGCTGCTCACCGCGCTGGCACGATTGTGGCTGTGTGGAGTACCGGTGGACTGGCGCCGGTTCCACGCCGGCGAGCCGCCGCCCAAGGTGTCGCTGCCGGGCTATCCCTTCCAGCGTCAGCGCTATTGGGTCGAAGCGGCGCGGGAGCCTCGGCCGGTGGCGGCAGAGGCACCGGCGGTGCCGGCAGACACGCTGGATCCCGGCTCGGTGGCGGAACTGCCGTCGCCGGTGGCGGTGGAAACCGGCGGCTGGTCACCGGCGGCGGTGCAGAGTCATCCGTGGCCTGTGGGCCAGCGGTGGCTGGTGTTCACCGACGACGACGGCCTGGGCGAGTTGGTGAGCGACAAATTGCAGGCCGCCGGCGTGTGTCCGGTACGGGTGTGGGCCGCGTCGGAGCTGCGGCGCCTGGACGACGACGCCTTCACCGTCGATCCGCGGCGGCGGGAGGATTTCCATCAGCTGCTGGATCTGCTGGCGGACGAGCCTCCCCGGCGGGTCTTGATGCTGTGGAGCGCCGGTGGAGATCCTCCGGAGGTGCTCCCCGGAAGCGCTCGCCAGGCGGCGCGAGAGCTCGGGCCGGGGGCGATGGAGCAGCTGACGGCGGCGCTGGCGGAAAAGCTTCCCACCCAGGCTCTGACGCTGGAGGTGGTGACCACCGGTGGACAACGGCTCGAGGGAGATCCTCGTCCGGAGGGCAATGGAGCGGTACAGGAAGAACGCCTTGCCATGGCCCGCCGGTGCCAACGGGTGCCCACGCGGCTGCCCTTCGCCGGCTGCCGGCATCTGGACCTGGAGCCCCGGCCCAGCGATGAGCTCAGCGTCAGCGCGGAAGAGGTGTTGGCGGAGCTGTCGTCACCGGGGCCCGGGGACGGGGAGACGGTGGCGGTGGCCTACCGCGGTGGCACCCGCTGGCGCTATCAACGCCAGGTGGCGAAGGCTGCGGTGCCGGCGGAGGCCGAGACCCGCAAGGAGACCGCAGCTTCGTTGGAGGCTCCTGGGGATTCGGCAGCTCCGTCGCCCTCCGCTGAGCCCTCGGCGACGCCCGAGCCGGCCGCCGCCGAGGAGCCCCGGGGCGGCCCCCGGCCGGATCTGGACAACCCCTTCGTGGCGCCGGAGACCGAAGACCAGCAGCGGGTCGCTGCGGTGTGGGAGGAGATGTTGGGCATTCATCCGGTGGGTCTGCACGACGACTTCTTCGAGCTCGGTGGCCATTCCCTCCTCGGGACTCGGGTACTGGCCCGGCTGCAGGACCTCTACGGAGTGGAAATTCCCCTCAGCGCTCTCTTCCAACGCCCGACGGTGGAACGGCTGGCGCGGCTGGTGGAGGAGGACAGCGGGGTCACCTCCGGCGCCACGCTGCCGGAGCCGATGATTCCATCGGCGGACGAGGAATCAGAGGACGGGATGGGGGTGGCGGCGGAGGATCTCTCCGATGACGAGGTGGACGCGCTGCTCCTGAACATGTTGTCGGAGGGTTCCGAGGAGGCGCCGGAATGAGCTCGGAAGAGAAGAAGCCGGTGAACCTGACGTCGCGGGACTTGGAAGGGCTCAGCGGCGCGGAGCGGCGGCGGCTGCTGGAGAAGCTGATGCGCCAGAAGCAGGCCAAGCCGCGCTTCTTTCCCCTCTCCTTTCCCCAGCAGCAGTTGTGGTTCCTCGACCAGCTGGAGGGGGATACGCCGGCCTACCACGTCTCCCAGCTCTACGCGTTGCGGGGC
>JAXHTF010000049.1 GCA_034211275.1 Acidobacteriota bacterium | reverse complement strand
AGAAACTCTCCAACGCCCAACCACCCCCGGCGGCCCGGCGCCCCCCGACAGGGGGCCGCTATACACTATCGAGGGATTTCAATCCCTCGCGGGGCCACGCGGGCAGCGCGCGACGGATCACGACCGCGCAAGCCCAACCCCCTGAACCCACGACCCCACCCCCGCGAGGGGTTCAAACCCCTCGCTACTTCATCTCGGCCCTGACGGGACGACACCCCCACCCACCCCGGAAGCGCTCAGCCCAACCCCCCACTCAAAGATTCACCAACACCCAACCACCCCCAACGACCCGGCGCCCTCCGACAGGAGGCCGCTATACACTAGCGAGGGGTTTCAACCCCTCGCGGGGCCTCGCGGGGCCCCGCGGCAGCGCCCGACCGCACAACGGCGCCCGACCGACCGTAGAATCGCCCACTCCCCGCGGAGGTGTCCGCCATGCGCCGTGCGCCCGTCCAGACCTCGCTTTCGAGACGCCTTGGCTTCGTTCTCATTCTTGGCCTGCTGATCGCGGCGCTGGTGGCTCCTAGAGCCGTCGCCGAGCAGCGGACGACCGCCACCTGTGCCCATCCGGTCCCGGTGCAGCTCACCGGAGCATCCTGCGCCCCGCTGACGCCGCCGGAGGTCGCCTGCGAGGCGTGGGCGGATGTCGAGGGAGCGTTGGAGCAAAGCAACTACAACGTCGTCCAGCGCGCCGTCGACCTCTTCGCCTGGCAGGGTTTTCTCGCTCTCTCCTGGCCGGCGGGTTCGGTCCGGGGGGAGCCCGACCGCCGGGCTCCGTTCAGCCAGGCCGGCCCGCGAGTGTGGGAGACCTGGAAGGAGGCCTACGAGGTCTATCTCCCCGACGGCAGCGCGCCGGCCCCCTGGAACGCACCGCAGCCGGTGCCGGCAGGATGCCGGTCCGCCTCCGCCACCGGGGAAGTTCCTCCCAAGCTGCTGCAGCGCTCCTCCAAGGTCAACGACCTCCTCGACGAGGCCCTTCAGGCGGTAGCCGCCGACGGCACCTTGCCTCCCACCCTCAAGGACCCATCCGGCCACCTCGTGCGCTACGAGATCCGCCTCAACCGCCCTCTCTTCGAGTACATCGCCGACCCCGAGTCCCCGCTCTACAGCGGCCTGGCGCTCTACAACGGCATCGAGCAGGGCAAGGCGGAGAGCATCGAGTTCCCCGTTGGCAGCCAGCTGGTCAAAGCCGCCTGGCGCCGCATCGATCCCGACGAAGCGCCCTTCTTCCACACCGCCGAGGCCTGCGTCTGCGACGATGGCGAGGACGGCCAGCCCCAGGACTGTAGCCTGCGCACCATGGGCCTCGCCGGCTTCCACGTCATGACCAAGACCGCCAGCGCGCCGCAGTGGATCTGGTCCACCTTCGAGCAGGTGGACAATGTGGTCTCCACCCACGGTGCCTCCGATGGAAAAGTCCGGCCGCTGAACGACCCCACCTGTCCGCCGCACCTCTGCCCGCCCAACCGCCAGACCGCCCTCGATCTTCCGACTCAAGTGCGACGGGTCATCCCCATTCCCAACCAGGATCCGAACTGCGACCGTCCCCGCCAGGCGGTGGACAATGTGCAGCAGCTCAACGCCGATGTGCAGAAGACCCTGGCGGAGCTGGATTCCCCGTTGCAATACTACGAGTTGGTGGGAGCCCAATGGCCGGTGCCTCCGGGAGATGCCTCCAGTACGGCTCCCCTCGCTCCCCAACCAGCCCATGCAAGAGCCCGCGACGGCCTCCCCGCCCGCGACGACGCCCGGGTCGAGTTCAACGCCGTCCCGGCGCTCCTCGGCAACACCACCATGGAGACCTTTGCTCAGCAAACCTCCAGCTGCATGGGGTGCCACGCCATGTCCCGCACCCTCAACCCCCGCCGTTTCGTCTCCGGTGACTTCAGCTTCACCCTCAACAACGCCCGGCCCCGGCCGCCGGGGGCGCTGTGCCAGCTGGTGGGGGCTTCGGAGTCCTGCAGCGACTCCATCCTGCCCCCGCCCCGGGCCCCCGAATCCCCCTGGGAGCGCGCTCACTGGCCCGAGATCCTCACCGGCTACCGCTACGCCACCGAGACCTACGAGCTCGCCGGCCCCCGCTATGTCGGCGCCAAGCTCCACTGCACCAGCTGCCATCTGGACGGCGGCGGCAACCGCGATGCGGCGTGGTGGGTGGATATGTGGAAAGTCTATGAGTATCCCGAGACGACGCAGCTCCAGGACCGCATCAACGGCTGCTTCGAGCGCAGCATGAACGGCCACGCCTTGTGCTCGACGGAGAGCGGCCCCGAGGCCTGCGCCCAGAACCCCATCATGCGCGGCCTCATCACCTACATGCAGTGGCTCACCGACAGCTTCCACCGCCGCTGGCCCCACCGCACTCCCTGCCGCGGCTTCCCCCCAGCCCGGGTCACCGCTGGCGATGTCGACCGCGGCCTCCGGGCCTATGTGCAAAAGTGCTCGTTCTGCCACGACGCCCAGGGCCAGGGCCGCTATGAGAGCGACACGTATTTCCGCCCGGCTCTCTGGGGCCCCGACTCCTTCAACGCCTGCGCCGGCTTCAACCGCCCGGCGGATCTGACCCAATTCCTGCGCTGGAATATGCCCCTCACCAGCGGCGGCCTGCTCACCGACCGCGAGGCCAGCGACCTGGCCGCCTACATCCAGGCCCAATGCCGCCCCGGCAAGGGCGGCGTGGGCCCCGACGGCGAGCCCTGCTCCCTCACCCCCGACTGCATCAACGGCCAACAACCCTCCACCGGCGCCCACAAGGCCCAAGGCGCGCGCCCCACTCTCTGGCCCAACCGTCCCCGGGCCCACCAGAGCGCTCAGGCCCGGAAGGCCCAGGAGCAGTGCCGAGCCTTCCAGCTGCGCTCCGCCCCGGACCCCACGCCCCCCGATTCCTCGCCTTGAGCTAGAATCACCCCTGTCCCAACCGTCAACCCAGGAGATTCCAGCGCATGAAAACCGTTCGCAATACCACCCGCCGCCCCCTCACCGTCAACCTCCCCCGCGGCAAGAAGCTCCACCTCAACCCCCTCCAGGAAGGCCAAATCGCCACCAACGCCGCCGACCACCCCCCCATCGTCGCCCTGGTCAAAGCCGGCGACCTAGAGATCTTCGACACCCAGGAACCCTGGGCCACCGGCCACGGCGACGACCAGAAGGTCCACGGGTCGACCCATGGGAAGCATGCGGACAAGAAGACGGGGGGGCGGGGGGATCGGTAGAGCTTGATTCGAATAGCTGCTCAGAAGATCAGCTATTCAAAGCGGCATTGGATCCAGACGGCGCCAGAGGACAAACCCAATTAATCGGCCCCGTGTGTATCGGCTCCGCCTAGTCTTCGCCGTGGAGTGAGAGTTGGGGTGTGGGGACTCTCCGGTGGATGAGGCGACATTCCAGCGCCTCCAGCAGCTGCGTGGCAAAGACTGCCAGCCGCTGCCGATTAGTTGGAGCTCTGGGCTCGAGTCCCGACTAACCCGCCAACGACCTGCGCCTTATCCACAATTCGATTCGGCTGTCAGCCTCCTTGCCCCCGCGGTCTTCCAACTCCTCGGAAGATCCTACCCTCTAAAGCCGCTGACGCAAGCCATCAGCTTGTTTCTGACGACTGCCGAAGGTCCTTGGATGGCGGAGGCGCAGTGAGCACTGCGACAAGCTCACCACTACTAGCCTGCCAACGACCACATAGCTGGCCCTGCATATGATCAGCGGATAGGTCGCCAAATCTTCTTGTCCTCCGATCGGCCAGCAGCGGAAACCATACTAGAGAGGCTCCAAGGCAAGCCGCGACTAGCAGGGGACCTCGCTTTCGATGACCGGCGACCGGAGCTGACTCCGGACCTCTAGAGATCTGAGCAGGGCGGAAGATTAACCGTCTAGAAGCTTGCCCAAAACCCGCATACGGGAGTTGGGCAAGCTTCTAAAGTAGATACCCCAAACCTCCTCAAAGCTTCACCTGAAGGCGAGGGAACCTACCCATCTCGGATTAGAGCCCCAAAGAAGGCAACTACTTTAATCAAAGCCCTAGACCAAACCAAGACCGGCCCTCCCGCAACTCAAACCGGAGCAAGAAAATGAAGCGCAATAATATTGTTGGTTTAATAGTTCTCATCATAGCAATGACCATGATCGTAACTGGCCTGACTTTCCTTAAACAGTCCAGAGATGAGCGCCAAGCTATCCAAAGAGTCAAGATTGGCTATATTCCAATTGCGGATACAGCACAACTCTATGTGGCCGATGCGCAAGGGTTCTTTTCTGCGGCTGGAATCACCCCTGAACTTATCTCCTTCTCTGGAGGTGCAAAGATCCTTGAAGCTCTAGGCACAGGAGATATCGACATCGGCTTCACAGGTACAGTCCCATTAATTCAGGCAAAGTCGCGGGGGATTAATCTAGTGACACTTGCAGGTGGATCGATACAGACCTCGCGCGAGCCCTACCAGGCCCTAGTGGTGCCGACAGATTCAGAGATCGAGGAGATTACTGAGCTAGAAGGCAAAGTTGTGGCGACGAACACCTATAGAAGTATCGACCATGTCTTCACTATTGCCCTCCTCGAAGCTTATGGAATTAAAAAAGACGCGATCAGCTACATCGAAGTTCCGTTTCCTCAAATGGAACAGGCCCTCGCAGCAGAACAAGTTGATGCAGCGTCCATGATCGAGCCTTTTCTCACGATCGCTGAAGAGCGTGGCAGCATTCGCATCTTATCCTATCACATAGTCGAAGTACAACCCGACTTCGAAATGACAACCTACGTCTCAACCTCAAGATGGTATCAACAAAACAAGCATCTAGCCGAAGGAATCAGACTAGCGTTCCAAAGTGCCACCGAATGGGCAGAAGGCAATAGAGAAGAAGTCAAGCGACTTGTAACAGTCTACACAAAGATCAAGCCTGAGGTAGCATCGAAAATGCGATTCCCAAACTTTGGAAATCGACTCTCAAAGGAACAACTGCAAATAACTTCTAGCCTACTCCTTCGCCTCGGATTCATCGACTCGCAGCCAAACTTAGAAGAGGTCTTCCCGGAAGGTCAAATCTGAACTCTACCAGTATAGTACTCACTGCAAATAAGGGCGTCAGATGGCAGCAGGAAGGATAGCTGGAGGCGGTGCGTGCTCGAACTGAAAGGGGTCTGCAAGAGTTTCAGTGACGAAAGCACTTCGCAATTCGAGCGATTTACTGCCCTAGGGCCAATTGATCTTCGTGTCGAGCGCGGCAGCTTTGTAACCCTCATCGGGGTATCCGGGTGCGGAAAAACCACATTGTTGCGTTCGATTTCTGGATTAACCAAGCCGTCGGCCGGCAGAATCTCCTGGGACAATACTTCGGTTGATGGACCAAGCCCATCAATAATGCTTGTACCCCAGAACTATTCCGCCTCTCTATTCCCCTGGCTCACGGTCAAAGAAAACATCGCGATAGGCTTAGAATACCTCAATCTAAACTCTGCAGCTATCGAACGACGTGTCAAGCAAGCTCTAGAGACGGTAGGACTCCACAAAGACTGGGCCCGGTACCCAAGAGAACTCTCAGGCGGCATGCAGCAAAGAGCAGCCGTCGCGCGAGCCCTCGCCAGGAAACCACAAGTACTCCTCATGGATGAGCCATACGGCGCACTTGACGCGATCACTAAGTCGCGCCTCGAAGATGAACTTTTAGATATTTGGCGACGCTCAGAACCGAGGATGACGGTACTCTTTGTAACACATGACCCCGAAGAAGCTATTTACATGGCTGACCGCTTATTAGTAATGAAAGGACCACCCGGATCTCTAGCAGCTGACATTCAAATCCAACTGCCTCGACCTCGCCAGCACTCTACCAAGAAATCAGATGATTTTGATCAATATAGGCATCAGATACTCGACGCGCTGGAGAGGCTGAAATGAGGCAAAGCCTTGCTAGGCTCGCCGCAAGAAAGGGATGGGCAGGAATTTTCCTTGCGTTGATTGGTGGATGGGAGGTATTTGCCAGAAGCGAGATCGTCGAGCCGTCAGTTTACCTCCCTCCATTCACTGAAGTTGCGAACTTCCTGGTGGCAGAGGGTGGCATACTAGAAATTCTACCCCACATCTTCCGCACCCTTGCTCGAGCCCTACTAGGCTTTTTGATCGCCCTCCTCATCTCCGTCCCGGCAGGCCTGGCGATGGGATTCCATAGATTCCTATTCAAGCTCATCAACCCCTTAGTCGAGTTTCTGCGACCAATGCCCCCAATAGCTATTGTTCCAGTAGCAATACTCTTCCTAGGCATCTTCGACAAGATGAAGGTGGCGGTAGTGACGTTCGCATGCGTCTGGCCAATCCTCGTCAATACTTGCTCAGGGGTGAGAAATATCGAACAGGAGATACTAGATGCCGCAAGCCTGCTCTCCTTGCCATACCTAAAGCTAATGCGCAGTGTTGTTCTCATGGCCTCGCTCCCCTTTATAGTCTCGGGCGCGAAGATCGCCCTATCAATCTCCGTGATTGTTTCCGTGGCAGCAGAGATGATCGTTGGCAACAAAGGCATAGGCTTCTACATCCTTGATGCAGAAAGAAGCTTTCGCTTCGTCGAGATGTACGCGGGACTTCTTGTATTAGCTGCCTTCGGTTTAGCATTGAATGTTTTATTCTCATCGAGCATTGAGAAGTTAATGCCGTGGGAACAATCATAACGACAGCAAGCCGCCCTAATCACATTGCCAGCAACCTCCGATGACGCCCTGGAATCGAAGTATCGCGGGAGAATCAAGAGATGACCAAGCTTCAAGAAACAAAATTACAAACGCGAGAGTTGATAGTTCTCTTGGCTGGAATTGCCGGCCTATCATTTTTAGTACTATTGAGCCTGTGGCTATCGGCCGAGGTTTGGAAAGAGATCCAAGCCGGAATGCTAATGACTAAGTCGTACTGGATGGTCCTCCTAATTGGCACAGCACAGGCCGTGCTACTGCTCTTGGCTATCTATCTGCTTCGCGCTCATATTGGCGAGCAAGCCTACAGCTTTATCGATAAACTCGGCATCACCTCCAAGAACCTCGACGATGCCAACAATGAACTCACAAGCAAGATCATCCCGTCGTTTTACAAGAAAGGAGGCGATAACGAAAGTTTACCCCTCGAGGTGGCAATCATTGACCAGATGAAAGACTATCTCAGTCTAATGGAAAAATATCTGACTGGGATTGCGATGGTGCAGCGGGGAATTTTCTCCTTTGGTGAAAGCGGAGGCGGGATGCTCACGAACTTTTTCGAAGATGACAGGCTCAAGGAATCCAGAATCAGCACAATTCGATTCATGGGCACGGGTCGCGGAGTAGTCGGGACAGAAACTTCCTCATATCAATTCATTAGGCATCTCCAGGAATTTTTCAGAGCGCGCGGCCATCGCTTTCAGGTTTTCAGCAGATTTCTCATAATTGGCTGCAAAGAGATTCATGATCAGTTCTGCGCGAAGGTACTAGCATTGCATCTATTGAGCTGGCTAAAAGAGCTTCACGAGACAGATCACATCTCTCTTCCAGCACAAGTGACCTTCGAAATTGTTTACCCATCTGAAGACGTATTCCCCGCCCTGGTAGTGTTCGAAGAGCTCAAGGCTTTGATCGCAACACCCATTGGATTTGATGATCGTGAGTTCCTCGCGAGAGCGCTGCCTATTGGACTCCAGATTCGATCAGAACCGATCGAAGTCCCTGGCGTCGGGTCTATCAACCTAGAACCAACTGTAAATAGAATACGGAAGCACTTCGACGAAATGTTTCGCAATGCTGGAGAGTCTGAGATATGGGGCCTTCAGAAGAATGACGGGATATTCGTCAAGAGGTTTAATCGCGAAATTGTCGGAAGAGGACTCGCCGAGATATCCCGATTCGAGAAGCTCGAGAAAGAAAGATTGGAACCTTTACTAGACGACATTCAAGGTAGATCTCGAACAGGAGAACGCGCAAAGGAGATCTTGACCGTAGACGAGATCAGCGAGCTCGAAGGCGCTTTCACCAAGGGCTCATACATGGAAGAGGTGTCGTAGCGGTCGAACAAAGACTCTAGAAGGTACGGCTCTCTAACCAACAGTAGCCCGCCAAGGCGATCCCAGAAGAGTGCTCGCTCTGCGCTTACTGCAAGCATTTGCTATAGATATTCTTAGAGCATTCATCAAGACAACGCCTAGTGAGCATGATTTCCCCAGATCCCCTCTGCCCCGTCGCCAAATAGGCTCCGGTCCGGCCCATAGTGAACAGTAGATTAAGGAACCTCGTGCGCAGGCGCTCGCTCATCGGACGCGAGCGCCTGGTTAGAGGCCTCATCAGAGGGTATCTCTCGCCTCAGTGCTGTCCCACAAACTCAGAAAGGAAAAGCCTGATTCCGTGACCCCTTGTTACAGTGGAGGTGCAAGCCAAACCACTGAAAAAAAGGTAGAAACCAGGCCTTGGCTCATCATTCTACCGTCTTCGCCCAGCTTCTCAAACTCCTTCCTCGTCATGAATTCCAGACAGCCGCGCAGCGCCATCATCGTGGCCGCAAACTTCGCTCCATCAGTCGCTGGAATCAGTTCCTGGCTGTGATTGTCACGCAGCTTGCAAGGCGCGTCAGCCTCCGAGACCTTGTCTCGAACTTCAACGCCCAACCCCGCAAGCTCTACCATCTTGGAGCCCGCCGGATTGCCAAGTCTCCTCTGGCCGGCTCAATGAGCGACAGCCCGCCAAGCTCTTCGAAGAGATCTTCCACCAACTGCTCTCGCGTACGCAGGCGGTCGCGCCCGGCCATCGCTTTCGGTTCAAGAAGAGGCTCATCTCCCTCGACGCCTCGATCATCAACTTGACCGCTTCGGTCTTTCCCTGGGCCATCTACCAGGCAAAGAAGGGAGCCATCAAACTCCATGTGGGACTGGAGCACCGGGGGGCATCTGCCGGCTTTCGTCTCCATCACCGAGAGCCGCCAACATGAGATTCACTGGGTTCGCACTCTCGATCTGCCAGCCGGCAGCGTCGTAGTCTTCGACCGAGGTTTCTTCGACTACGAGCTCTTCAACCGACTGAATCAAAAGGGATCCGCTTCGTTACCCGGATGAAGCGAGGCATTCCCTTCCGGGTGATCCAGCTCAAAAGAATCTGTCGAGCGAAGGGCCTGACTTCGGATCAGATCATCCGTCTCGAGGGCGCCAAAGCCAAACGTTACGGCCTCCGGCTGCGGCGAGTCGGGTACCGAGAGCCCGAGACCGGAACACACTACGTTTTCCTGACCAATGAGCCGGACCTGGCGGCCTCGAGGATTGCCCAGGTTTACCGGGATCGCTGGCAGATCGAACTCTCCTTCAAATGGATCAAGCAGAACCTGAAGATCAAGAGCTTCTTGGGTAGATCTCGCAATGCGGTCTTGTCTTAAATCTGGGTCGCCCTCATTGCTTACTTGCTCTTAGCCTATTTAAAATCCCTGGGCCTTACGGGCTGGTCGCTTTCTCAGCTCCTACGCCTGCTGCAGCTCAATCTCTTCGAACGTCGAAGCCTCGCAGGTCTACTCAAACCGCCGGATCAGGCCCCGGACCTACGAAGCGCTCAGCTGGCCCTGGAGATCGGAGCGTGAGTTTTCGGGACAGCAGTGGTTAGCCCCCAAGCCTTCGCCTCCCAACCGTCACTCACCCTTCACTCTCCCGACTCCCCTCCGTTCCCTCTCCGCCACCCCCCTCCCTCATCCTGTTGACCCAACGGATCGGCGTGTTGGTGCGCCGCGGTGTGCCTGGGGCGTTTGTGCGCTGGCCAGGCTGGAACCTGAGGCAAGATGCTGAAAATACGGGGGTTAGACCATGGCCAGTCGAGCGGATGTTCATGTGCATAGCCGGTACTCGGACCGGCCCAGCGAGTGGTTCTTGCGGCGGATTGGGGCGCCGGAGTCGTTTACGGAGCCGCTGGAGGTGTATCGGCGGGCGCGGGAGCGGGGGATGGACTTTGTCACCATCAGCGACCATGACTGCATTCGGGGGGCGTTGGAGATCGCCCATCTGCCGGGGACCTTCATCTCCAACGAGGTGACCGCCAGCTTCCCGGAGGACGGGGCCAAGATCCATTTGCTGGTGTTGGGGATCAGCGAAGAGCAGCACCGGATGATCGACGAGCTGCGGGAGAATCTTTACGAGCTCAGCGCCTACCTGCGCTACGAGAACATCGTCCACTCCGTGGCCCACGCCCTCTTCCAGGTCAACGACCGGCTGACCGTGGCGCATCTGGAGAAGCTGATTCTGCTCTTCCAGCGATTCGAAGGCATCAACGGCACGCGGGATCCCCGGGCGTGCCTGGTGCTGCGCACCGTGCTTGACCATCTGACGCCGGCGATGATCGACGAGATGGCCCATCGCCACAAGATCGAGCCCGAGGACGACGAGCCGTGGAAGAAGATCTACACCGCGGGGAGCGACGATCACAGCGGGCTGTACATCGCTTCCGCCTACACCGAGACGCCGGAGTCGGCCACCGTCGAGGAGTTCTTGGAGCATCTGCGGAAGGGGCGCCACGCCCACGGCGGGCGGTCCGGGTCGACGCTGCAGCTGGCGCGGAACTTCCACAGCATCGCCTACCGCTACTACCGGGAGACCATCCTCGGCAGCGGGGAGAAGGGAGGCGATCTGCTGGACGCTCTGTTCACCAAGCTGCTGGACGGCGAGGTGCCCACCGGGTGGAGCCGGGCGGAGAAGATTCGCAGCGCCGCCACTGCCTTCCTACGGCCGCGGAAGAAGACCATGGGGCAGATCGACCGCGAGGTGGCGGAGGCGTTGGCGAGCCTGGCTTCGTTGGGAGAGAACCCTGGGGAGGAGGGCGTGGACCGGCGGTGTGTGGAGCGGCGGTGCTTCGACATCGCGGCGCGGCTGGGGCATCAGCTGAGCTATGCCTCGGTGCACAAGGGGCTGAAATACCTGCGCAAGGGCAAGCTCACCGAGGCCCTGCAGAGCGTCGCGTCGCTGGCGCCGGTGACCCTCTGCCTGGCGCCGTACCTGGTCTCCTTCCAGACCCAGCACAAGGACGAGAAGCTGGTGCGGGCGGTGGCGGAGCACTTCCCGGCGGCGCGGGAGTTGCGCCGCAAGGGGTTGAGACAGAAAGGAGTGGGCTCCCAAGACTCGGGAAGCAGAGGTGGACGCAAGGCGTGGTTCACCGACACGTTGACGGATATCAACGGCGTCGCCAAGACGGTGCGCACCTGTGCGGAGCTAGCAGCGCGAGGTTCTCAGAATGCGGGCGATCGGGACCTGGTGGTGATCAGCAGCCTGGAGGAGCCGCCGGAGGTGGACTTTCCGCTGCGCAACTTCGCCCCGGTGGGCACCTTCCCGCTGCCGGAGTATGAGGATCAGGAACTCGCCTTCCCGCCGTTCCTGGAAATCGTGGAGTACTGCGAGCGGGCGGAGATCGGCGAGATCGTGGTCAGCACGCCGGGTCCCCTGGGATTGGTGGGAGTGCTGGCGGCGCGGCTGCTGGGGATCGAGGTCACCGGCATCTACCACACCGACTTCCCCCTCTACGTGCGCCACCTCACCGAGAGCCCCGGGCTGGAGGAGATGACCTGGAGGTACATGCGGTGGTTCTACAACCAGATGCACCGCATCTACGCCCCCAGCCGGGCCTACGTCGAGAGCCTGGAGGAGAACGGCTTCCCGCGGGAAAAGCTCCGGCTGCTGCCCCGGGGGGTGGACGTGGAGCTCTTCAGCCCCCAGCGGCGGGATCCGGAGCTGTGGCAGCGCTACGGCCTGGGAGAGGGCTTCAAGCTGCTCTACGTCGGACGCATTTCGAAGGAAAAGAATCTCGATCAGCTGATGCGCGCCTTCCTCGAAGTTCAGGAGTCGCGGCCCGACGCCCAGCTGGTGCTGGTGGGGGACGGCCCCTACCTGGACGAGCTCCACAGCCGCTACCGCCGGCCGGAAGTGCTCTTCACCGGCTACCTCCACGGCGAGGAGCTGGGCACCGCCTTCGCCAGCGCCGACCTCTTCGTCTTCCCCAGCACCACCGACACCTTCGGTAACGCGGTGCTGGAAGCCCAGGCTTCGGGGCTGGCGGCGGTGGTGAGCAACCAGGGCGGCGCCCAAGAGATCGTCGGTCCCTCGAGCTCCGGCGCCATCGTCGACCTGGACCAGCCCGGCGCCCTGGCGGCGTCGATTCTGGAGCTGATGAAGGACTCGGACCAGCGCCTGCAGCTGGCCATGAACGGCCTGCGCAGCGCCCGCGGCAGCTCCTGGATCAGCCTCCTGGACGAGCTGTGGAGCGAACCCGCCACCGTTCGCCCCAGCGCCCCCAACCCCCTGGCACCGGCGCTGGATACCGAACGGGAGAGGGTCGCGGCGGCGGTCTGAAGGAGAGCAGACCAACAAGTGGGTCCCACTCCCCCCTCCTCGGCGCACATGGAGAGGAAGGCATCGCCACAGGGTTGTCGCCGGGATAAGCTCCCGATTTATTGATCACTTGCTATGATGCCTCGCGTTCGATGCTTTATCCGGGTTCCACATCATCTGCTCTCTCGCTGGCGGGCTTTCCGCCCGCTCCACCGACGTCGCAATCCTCGGAGGATCTTTGACCATGACCACGTACCCATCCTCGGCAGTCCGCCGGCTCCTGCGCCTGGCGCTCGTTCTGAGCCTGTGCTGCCTCACCGTCCCCGCTTGGGGGCAGTATCTGCGCATCTACTACCCCGACATCGAGCAAGGCAGCTCGACCCTGGTGGTCTCCCCCACCGGCAGCGCCATGCTCATCGATTCCGGCAGCGAGCTCAGCCCCGCCGACGACGATGTGGTGGGTTTCATCCACGACCTGATGGACGCCGGCATCGTCTCCAGCCTCGACTATGTCGTCGCCAGCCACTATGACGAGGACCACATCGGACGCCTCGAGCACGTGCTGCAATACGGCGGGGTCTCCCCCAGCATCGTCACCTATGACCGTGGCACCTTCGGTCAGACGCCGGGCTCCTTCGCCTACTCCGACTACTCCTACTCCGCCTCCTTCAACAACCGCACCACCATCACTCCGTTCACCAATATCAGCCTCGGCGGCGGAGTGACGGTGGAGTGCTACGTGGCCAACGGTGACCTGCGCAGCGGCGGCACCGTCGATATCTCCGGTTCCGGCCAGTTCGAGAACTCGGCCTCCGTGGGGCTGGTGGTGCGCTTCGGAAACTTCGACGTGTGGATCGGCGGCGATCTCACCGGTGAGGAGACCTTCGGCGTCACCGACGTGGAGAGCTCCGTCGGTCCCCTGGCGTGGGACGTGGATGTCTATACCTTGAACCACCACGGCAGCCGCAGCAGCTCCAACGGCAGCTTCCTGGGGAATCTGAAGGCCGAGGTGGGCATCAACCAGAATTCCGCCTCCAACAACTTCGGCCACCCCAACACCGAGGTGGTCAACCGCTTCCTCTCGACCCTGGACACCAACGGCGCCACGCCCCTCTTCTTCCAGCAGAATCCCGGCAACCCCGGCGACACCCGCTCCGACGATCTGCTGGCGGACGGCATCGCCGATCCCGACGACGTGGACGAGGCCTTCGGTCTTCCCGGCACCCTGACCCTGATCTCCGACGGCGACAGCTACCAGCTCTACGGCGGAGCCCTGGGGCCGGTGAAGCTGCCGGCGGACAGCGGGCCGGGCACGCTGGCGAACTTCCCGCCGGCGGTGCTGGCGGTCTCCCGGGCGCCACAGGTGCCTACCGCGGCCCAGTCGGTGACGGTGACCGTGGACATCGTGGACGAGGGCGCCATCAGCGCCTTCCTGGATTATGAGCTGGACGGCGTCGCCCAGGCTCCCATCGCCATGACCGCCGGCGGCGGCAACACCTTCACCGGCGTGCTGCCGGCCCAAACCGACGGCACCCAGGTGCGCTTCCGGGTGCGGGCGGTGGATGCAGGAACCCAGACCACCGTGTCGGCGGCCCAGGGCTACTACTCCGGCACCACCTCCATCTCCACCCTGCGGGTCAACGACGTCGACGGCCTGCTCATCCCTCGCCATTACGGCGCCCGCGTCCAGGGCAACCTGACGGTGGAGCCGGGGGTGTTCAACACCTTCGTGTCGCAGATCTGGGTGCAGGACGGCACCGGCGGCCTGCAGCTCTTCGACCGCCAGCTGCTGCCCCTGAACCGCGGCGATGAGGTGGAATTCGTCGGCGAGCTGGAGCAGTTCGGCGGGTCCACCGAGCTCAATCTAAGCGAGGACTTCGGCAATTACGGCCACACCTTCGTCAGCTCCGGCTCGGTGCCGGCGCCGCAGGTGGTGACCGTCTCCCAGGTGGGGGAAGCCACCGAAGGCAAGCTGATCCGCATCAACGACGTCAGCGTGGTCTCCGGCTCGATCCCCGAGATCGGCAGCGGCAACGTCACCATCACCGATGATGGCGGCCTCTCCACCATCACCCTGCGCATCGACGGGGACACCGACATCCCCGGCGCCCCGACGCCGACCCAGACCTTCGACGTCATCGGCATCTCCGGGCAATTCGATACCTTCCATCCCTTCACCAGCGGCTACCAGATCATCCCGCGGGAGAAGGCGGACATCCTCTCCGACGAGATCAACCTGCCGGCGCTGCTGATCCACGAGATCCACGCCGACCCCCACCAGGGTCAGGGGGACGCCAACGGTGACGGCAGCCGGGACGCCACCGACGACGAGTTCATCGAGCTGGTGAACACCGGCTTCGAGGATCTGGACATCAGCGGCTACACCCTTTCCGACGGGATCCAGGTGCGCCACGTCTTCGCCAACGGCACGGTGGTGCCAGCGCGGGAAGCGGTGGTGGTCTTCGGCGGCGGCACTCCCACCGGCAGCTTCGGCAACGCGGCGGCCAACGGGCTGGTGTTCACCGCCAGCACCGGTTCCCTCTCCCTCAACAACGCCGGCGACACGGTATCTCTCCACGATGACGGCGCCGCCCTGGTACAGAGCGTCGCCTACGGCAGCGAGGGCGGCCAGAATGAAAGCCTGACCCGGGATCCGGACCTCACCAACGCGCCGATGGTCAAGCACGGCGACGCCAGCACCTCCGGCGGCTCCCGCTATTCGCCAGGCACCCGCAACAACGGTTCGTCCTTCACCGTCGGCGTCGGCGAGGTGATCCTCACCGAGGTGCTCTACGACGCCAGCGGCGCCGACGGCGGCCTGGAGTGGATCGAGATCCACAACGCCAGCGATCACGACATCGACCTGGGCGACTTGAGCCTGGGCGCCGGCGGCGGCGACTACACCAACACGGTGGTGCAGCTGGCGGGCATCCTGGGCTCGGGAGAGACCCTGGTGGTGGGCGGTCCGGACAGCACCGCCGACAACGCCAACCCGACCATCGACCTGCCCATCTACTTCAGCCCGAACCTGCAGAACAGCGGATCCACCGCCGACGGCGTGGCGCTGTTCAACCGCCGGGCGGCGCGGGTGACCCCGACCACGGTGCCCATCGACGCGGTGGTCTACGGTGGCTCGAACACGGACAACCTCATCGACGAAACCGGCTCCGCCAACGCTCCGGAAGTGGGCGACGCCTCCGGTGGCGCCTCCATCGAACGCACGGATCTGGCGGGAACCTGGCAGATCCAGCTGACACCCACGCCCAATTCCTTCAGCGGTGGCGGCAGCCCGCCGCCCCCGCCGCCGTCGGGCACGGTGCTCCTCAGCGAGGTGTTCTACGACGCCAGCAGCGGGGATGACAGCTACGAGTGGGTGGAGCTCTACAACGCCGGCTCGTCGTCGGTGGATCTGTCCAATTACAGCCTCGGCTGGGGCGGCTCGGATTACACCTACGGCCAGGCGCAGCTCTCGGGCACGCTGGCGGCGGGGCAGACCTTCGTGGTCGGCGGCCCCACCGCCGACGGCACCAACGGCAACCCGGTCTTCGACCAGGTGCTCAACTTCAGCCCGGACCTCCAGAACAGCGGCTCCACCGCCGACGGCGTGGCCCTCTTCGACCTGCCGGCGTCGCAGGTGACCTCGTCCACGGTGCCGGTGGATGCGGTGGTCTACGGCGGCTCCAACGGCAGCGGTCTCATCGACGAGACCGGCTCCGCCAACGCTCCGGAAGTGGGCGACGCCCCCGCTGGCAGCACCATCGAGCGCACGGATCTGGCGGGAACCTGGCAGATCCAGGCCAACCCCACCCCCAACGCCACGCCGCTGCCCTGATCGGCTAGCCGCGCGCGCTCTTCACTCGATAAAACCGCCCGTCGGGTCTTTGGCTCGGCGGGCGGTTCTTTGTTTTCTCGGGCCTCGGCCCCAGCGCCGGGAGTCGGGCCGGCATTCATGAAACAATGGAGAACCCGAAGCAACCGGGGTATAGCGAGGAGAAACGCACCGTGGCAGATCAGGCAAACGACGAACAAGATTTTGGCGCCCTGCTGGCGGAATTCGAGGCCGGCACCGGGGATCGGCGGGACCGCAAGGTCAAGATCGGGGAGAAGGTCCAAGGCACCATCGTGGCGGTGGGCGAGGACAATGTCTTCGTGGACGTCGGCACCAAAGCCGAGGCCTCCCTGGCCCTCGACGAGGTGCGCGACGATGAGGGCGAGATCACCGTCGCCGTAGGGGACGAGATCGAAGCGCTGGTGGTCACCCTCGACCGCGAGACCGGCGCTCCCGTGCTGCGCCTCAAGGCTGGCCGCGGCGCCGCGGCAGCGGAAGAGCTGCGGCAAGCCTATGCCGCCCGGGTACCGGTGGAAGGTACCGTCACCGGAGTCAACAAAGGCGGCGTAGAAGTGGAGACGGCGGGGCTCCGGGCCTTCTGCCCCATCTCCCAGCTCGACTCCCACTATGTCGACCAGCCGGAGGCCTACCTGGGCCGCAAGCTCACCTTCCGCATCACCCGCTTCGAGGACAGTGGCCGCACTCCCAACGTGGTACTCTCCCGCCGAGTCCTGCTGGAGGAAGAAGCCAAGGCCCGAGCCGAGGAGACGCGCCGCACCCTGGAGGTGGGCAAGATCGTCGAGGGCACCGTGACCTCGCTGACCAACTACGGCGCCTTCATCGACCTCGGAGGTCTGGAGGGGCTGCTCCACGTCAGCGAGATCAGCCATCAGCGCGTGGCCCATCCCGAGCAGGTGCTCGAGGTCGGGCAGCCGGTGCGGGTGGAGATCCTGCGCATCGAGCCGGGCAAAGACGGCACCGAGCGCATCTCCCTCTCCCGCAAGGCCCTGGATGCGGATCCCTGGGACGGTGTCGCCGAGCGCTTCCCCGAAGACCGCCGGCTACGCGGCCGGGTGGTGCGCCTGGCTCCCTTCGGCGCCTTCGTCGAGGTGGCGCCGGGAGTGGACGGGCTGCTGCACATCAGCGAGCTCGGCGGCGGGCGACGACTGGCCCATCCCAAGGAAGCGGTCACCGTCGGCGACGAGCTGGACGTCAAAGTGCTGTCGGTGGATCCGGAGCGCAAGCGTCTCTCCCTGACCGTCGACCGTAACGGCGAGGAGGGGATCGAGGAGGCCGGAGAGAGCGAAGAGTCCCAGACCGAGGCATCCCGGCCTGCGCAGCGACAGCCGTCGCGGCAGGACGCCGGCCCTTCTGGCGCACCATCCACCGGCTCCTCCGGCGGCGGGTTTGCGGCGCTGGGAGATGTGCTCCAGGGGCTTAAAGAGAATTTGGAGAAACGAGAGAACGAAGCATAACCGACCCATTTCAAGGATCGCATCATGGCGAAGAAAACCGGACGCAACGACCCCTGCCCCTGCGGCAGCGGCCAGAAGTACAAGAACTGCTGCCTCAAGAGCGGTGGCGTAGAGGGTAGCCAGCGGACCAAGATCGCCGGCATCCTGGCCCTCGTCGTGGTGGTGGCGGTGGTCATCCTGTGGTTCGCCGTCGGCCGCACCCCCGCCGCCCTCACCGGCGCCGTCGGCGCGGTGATCGTGGGAGCCTACTGGCTGCTCAGCGACCCACCGCCGCCGCGCACCGGCGGCAACCCCGGCGCCATCAACTTCGGAAACTGAGGCACTCCAGGCCACGAGAGCTTCCGCCTCGCACCGGCGGGTCCTGATCTCGTCGGCAGGAGTGAAGACTCGGCAATTCCCGCGGCGGTGGGATATGCTTAGTGGGTTGGGCCGTACGGTCCAACCATGGACTTTCAAACAGCGGTTTTCCTAGAAGCTACTTTCCGGCCGGCGGCGGAGTTCGCCCTCCGCTGATCCGCTCGCGTTCCCGGCCGGTTGGATCCCAAGGCGGCCTGCGATACGTCCGGGAGCTCAGTTGAGCAACTAGCTGGGCGACCAGTCCGGCAAGACGATCCGACCCACACGTCGGCGACCTGGCCCCGGCCCGCCCGGCCCCGAGACACCAGCCTTCGAGACGAAGAGAATGATCTACGACAACATCCTCCAGACCATCGGCAACACCCCTGTAGTTCGGCTCCATCGCGTCGGCGCCGACACCGGCGTCGAGCTCTACGCCAAATGCGAATTCCTCAACCCCGGCGGCTCCACCAAGGATCGCATCGCCTACCGCATGGTCCAGAAGCTCGAGGAGTCCGGCGAGATCCAGCCCGGCGAAACCACCCTCATCGAGCCCACCAGCGGCAACACCGGCACCGGCCTGGCCATGGCCGCGGCGGTCAAGGGCTACCCCCTGATCATCACCATGCCGGAGAAGATGAGCCAGGAAAAGCAGGTGGTCATGGAGGCCCTGGGAGCGCACATCATCCGCACTCCCACGGAGGCCGGCCACGACGATCCCGACAGCCTGCTGGGGGTCGCCCAGCGCAAGAACGAGGAAATCGAGAACTCCCGCATCCCGGATCAATACGGCAACCCCGACAATCCCGACGCCCACTACTACGGCACCGGGCCGGAGATCTGGGAAGACTTCGGCGAGTCCCTCGACATGGTGGTGATGACCGCCGGCACCGGCGGCACCATCACCGGCGTCGCCCGCTACCTGAAGGAAAAGAATCCCAACATTCTGGTGGTGGGTGTCGATCCGGAGGGATCGATTCTCGGCGGCCGGGACGAGGTCAAGACCTACCAGGTGGAGGGCATCGGCTACGACTTCATTCCCGACGTCCTGGACCGCAGCCTGGTGGACGAGTGGATCTACTCCAACGACCGCGACAGCTTCCTCATGGCCCGTCGGCTGATCCAGGAGGAGGGATTGTTGGTGGGTGGTAGCTCCGGCTCCGCGGTGTGGGGAATGCTCGAGGCGGTCAAACGCCACCCCGAGGCCAAGAAAGTTCTCACCATCCTCCCCGACTCCATCCGCAACTACCTGACCAAATTCGTCAACGACCAGTGGATGCGCCAGCACGGATTCCTGGACGAAGAGGCTGGCGAATAAACACGGACTCGACGGTGAGGCCTGATTCTCAAGCGAGGACTGCTCTCAAAGTCACCTTCTATAATCATCGGCTGGCGGTTCCGAACCGGCCATCCAACACAAGACTTCATCCCTGCCACGGACTGCGCTGCCATGGATTCGGCTGTCGTGGACTGGGGCGGATCTAGCTTGGAGGAGTTTCATGCTCAATCGATATCCCCAGGAGGCGTCGCTTCGCGACGGCCGACGGGTGCTCATTCGTCCCTTCACCGAGAACGACATCGACGGCCTTCACGAATTCTTCCAGCGCCTGCCGGAAGACTCCCGCCGCTTCGCTTGGGCCCGCATCGACGACCGCGGGCTGGTACAGCAGTGGGGAATGAACCTCGACTATGCCCGGGTGTTCCCGCTGCTCGCCGTCGATGGCGGCAAGATCGTCGCCGACGCCACCCTCCATCGCCGGGACCACGGCCCCCTGCGCCGCGTCGGGCGGGTCAAGTGGCTCATCGATGAGGAATACCGCTCCGCGGGCCTCGGCATGCTGCTGATCAACCATTTCATCGACATCGGCCGCGCCAACGGTCTGCGCCATCTCACCTGCTTCCTGATCACCGACCTGGAAGCCGAGGCCATCACCACCCTCACCGAGTTGGGCTTCACCTCCCACACCATCCCGGGCTACGGCACGGACCCCGACGGTGGCCAGCACGACATGACCAAGCTCATCTTCGAGCTCTAAGGTTTCGGACGAGAAGCCCCAGCATCAGAGGCTCCTCGGTACCCACCGAGCCCCATCGCCCGGACGGCCCTTCGAGGCCTCCGGGCGATGCTGCGTTTTGGACAGCGAGGGTTCTGACGCGTGAGAGTTTGGACGAGCTACTCGGCCTCGACGACCACCGCCGGCATCTCTTCCGGAGTGGGAGGCCAGGGGATGATCAAGCCCCGGCCGACCCCCTGGGCCACCTCCTGGCCGTAGAGCAGATCCACCAGGTACATCGCCGGATCGAAGGATTTGGCGCCGCCTTCGGAGGTCACCGCCGGGCCTTGGTGGACGAAGCTCACGCCGCGGCGCAGGTCTACCTGCGGGAACATCTCGGCGAAGCGATCTTGATCGCTGGGGAAGGTGGTCGCGGCGAGGCCCTCCAGCAGCCCCGCCTCGGCGAGGACGAAGGCACCGTCGCAGAGGGAAACGACGTAGAAGGCCGCGGTGCCCACCTCTTCGACCCATTGGATCATGGCCCGGTTCTCCAGATCCTTATCCATGCTGTGCTCGGCGCTGGGCACCACCAGGATGTCCGCCGGCGGCGCGTCGGCAAAGGAGTAGTCGGCACCGATGCGCAGCCCCTCGAAGGTGGTCACCGCCTCGCCGTCGGGGGAGACGGTGAAGACCTCCATTCCCGGTTCGTGGTGGAAGCGCACGTGGTGAAAGATGTCGAAGGGTGCGGTGAGCTCGATGTTGTAGACGCCGTCCACCACCAGGAACGCCACCTGCAGCCGACGATCCGTCGGCAGCTCGGGCGGCGCCGGCTGACGCGCCCAGGGCACCTCGGTGGGCCGCTGAGCCTCAGCAGCGGCTCCCACGGGAGCTCCGGCCCCGGAAGACTGGGCAGCGGAAGACTGGGTGTCCTCTCCATGATGGACCGGGTCCGGCGCATGATCCACCGGCCCGCAGGCACCGAGCATGGAGGCCAGGGCCAGCACGGCCCACAGGGTCGATGAACGGGGCAAGGCACAGCTCAGGATGGGTCCGGTGAGAAGCATGGTCGGCGATCTCCCGAAGAAGTTGCTGGAGGCCCGAAGTGGTCGTCGAACGTAACGGCGAGTCTACCAGTATTGAAGACTCGGCCCTCCGATGGACCCGGTGCGGTGACCGAGGCCGAGACATCCGCCTCCAGCACCGGCGCCGTATAGTCGGTTGAACGGAGCCGGTACGTGTTGGAGTACCGCAACCCTCCCAACCCCTCGCCCCAGGAGACGACCCCGACCAGGAGACCTCGATGAATCGCCAGCCCTACTCTCGCAGCCTTGCCGTGCCCCGTCCCCAGCCTACCCGCCTGCTGTTCACGGCCCTCTTTCTCCTCACCTGGCTCCTGGCCACCGCTTGCGGTGCCGAGACGGCGAGCGCCGACGCGGAATCCACGACGCCCGAACCGGCCCAGGAAGAAGCCATGACGAGCCCCATCATCATCGAGCTCTTCACTTCCCAGGGCTGCTCCAGCTGCCCTCCGGCGGACCGTTTGCTGGCGCGGCTGGAAGCGGACCCCAAGCTCAAAGACCGCGTGCTGCCCCTGGCGTTTCACGTCGACTATTGGAATTCCATCGGCTGGCAAGATCCCTTCTCCTCCGAGCTCTGGTCCCGCCGCCAGGAACGCTACGCCCAAAGCCTCGCCACCGGCCGCCTCTACACCCCCCAGCTGGTGGTCGCCGGTCGGGATCATTGCGTCGGCTCCCGGGAGAGCCAGGTGCGCGGTCTCATCGAGGACGAGCTGGCCCGGCCGTCGGCGGCCACCGTGCGTATCCAGTCCCTGAACCGCGGCGAGGCCACCGTTTCCGTCACCGCCGCCGCCGAGCTCCAGGGCTCGGTGGACGGCCCCCAGGAGCTGATGGTGGCGCTGGTGGAAAGCGGCCTGTCCACTCAGGTCCAAAGCGGCGAGAACGCCCACCGCACCCTCGAAAACGAGCGCGTCGTCCGTCGCCTGGAGTCCGTCGCCCGTCTCGACCCCAGCTCCGCCACCAGCGTCCAAGGCACGGCCGAATTCTCCCTCGACCCGTCCTGGGATCCCCAGGAGCTGGAGGTCGTGGCCTTCCTCCAGGACCGGAACGAGATGGTGATCCACGGAGCGACGGAAGGTAAGGTCCTGCGATAAGCCCAGGCACCACCGCCTCGGCCCATCGCGGAAGGAAGCATCATGTTCGGCCTGTTCAAATCCGACCCGTTGAAGAAATTGAAGAAGGAACACGCCCAGAAGCTCCAGCAGGCTGTCCAAGCCCAACGCTCCGGCCAAATCCCCCGCTACGCCGAGCTCACCGCTGAAGCGGAGGCCCTGGAAGCCAAGATCCAAAAGCTCGAATCCAACCAGGCCTAACTACCCCAGCCAGCGATCAACAAGTGGGTACCACCCTCGATTCCACTCCCGCTGAGCTCATCCCCAACACCCTCCAATCACCGCCGGTCTGGTGAGGGAGCGGGATCCGAGGATGGCCCCCGGCCACCGCAGGACCCGACTCCCGAGCAACCCGCGCAGACCTTGCCCTGGTGATGCACGAGAGCGGACCAACAAGTGGGTACCACCTACCCAAGTCGTTGAAAACAAAGGCATCAACATTTGGGTACCACTTCTCGGTACTGCCTCTCGCGACTGAGCAAGGATCAGTATCTCCGAGGGCGTGGGCAGTCGGGTTCTGCGGTGGGCGAAGACGCCCATCCTCGAATCCCGCAGCCCACTCACACCGCTCGAAACCGCTGAAGCTCTGGGGAGGAATCCACCGACGGTGGAATCGCCCTCTGGGTCGGCTCAACAAGTGGGTACCACCTCTCTGAGCCTCCATTCCACTCCCGCTAAACTCATCCCCCCACGGCCTCGAATCACCGCCGGTTTGGTGAGGGAGCGGGATCCGAGGATGGCCCCCTGGCCACCGCAGGGCCCGACTCCCGAGCAGCCCGCACCAACATGGCCTTGGTGATGCACGAGAGCGAACCAACAAGTGGGTACCACCCTGGGAAACTGGCGGTTTCTCTGCCCTTTCCTCGCCGGGTGGTGTAGGCTCAAGGGCCGGGCTGCGACCGCGAGGGCACCTTTCACGGTGCCCATTTCGACGCAGCGCGAGCAATCCCACCGAGAATTCACGCCGAGGAGTTGGCATGTCCGAGCAGTTCATCTATGTCATGCAGGGCCTCACCAAGGTCTATCCCCCCCACCGCGAGGTCCTGAAGGACATCTGGCTGTCGTTTTATCCCGGCGCCAAGATTGGCGTCCTGGGGCGCAACGGGGCGGGCAAGAGCACCTTGCTCAAGATCATGGCCGGCGAGGTCGAGGACTACCTCGGTGAAGCCTGGGCCGCCGAGGGCGCCCGGGTGGGCTACCTCTCCCAGGAACCCCGCCTCGATCCCGACAAAGACGTGCGGGGCAACGTCGAGGATGGCGTCGCCGAGATGCGCGCGCTCCTCGACCGCTTCGACGAGATCAACGCCCGCTTCGCCGAAGAGATGAGCCCGGAAGAGATGGAGCAGCTCCTCGCCGAGCAGGGCAAGGTCCAAGACGCCATCGACAGTGCCAACGGCTGGGAGCTCGATCGGACTCTGGAGATCGCCATGGACGCGCTACGGGTGCCCCCCGGGGACGCCGACGTCACCACCCTCTCCGGCGGCGAACGGCGTCGCGTCGCCCTCTGCCGGCTGCTGCTCCAGGCTCCGGACCTCCTGCTCCTAGATGAGCCCACCAACCACCTGGACGCCGAGTCCGTCGCCTGGCTCGAGCGCTTCCTGCACGAATACCAGGGCACCGTCGTGGCCGTCACCCACGATCGCTACTTCCTCGACAACGTCGCCGGCTGGATCCTCGAGCTGGATCGCGGCTCGGGCATCCCGTGGAAGGGCAACTACTCCTCCTGGCTGGAGCAAAAAGAAGCCCGGTTGGCCGCCGAGGAGCGGGAGAACGATTCCCGGCGCCGGACCCTCCAGCGGGAGCTCGAATGGGTGCGGCTGAGCCCCAAGGGCCGCCGCGCCAAGGGTAAAGCCCGCCTCAACGCCTACGAGGAGCTGCTGGCGGAGGACGCCGCCGCCAAAGCCCGCCTGGACGACAACCAGATCCACATTCCCGCCGGCCCGCGGCTGGGGGACCTGGTGGTGGAGGCCAAGGGGCTGCGCAAGGGCTTCGGCGACCGCCTGCTCATCGACGACCTGAGCTTTTCCCTGCCCCCCGGCGGCATCGTCGGCGTCATCGGCCCCAACGGCGCCGGCAAGACCACCCTCTTCCGCATGATCACCGGTGCCGAGGAGCCGGACGCCGGCACCCTGCGCATCGGGGACACGGTGGAGCTGGGATATGTGGACCAGAGCCGCGACAGTCTGGAGGACGATCTCAAGGTGTGGGAAGCGATCTCCGACGGCCAGGACGTGGTCACTCTGGGGCGGCGGGAAATCCCCGCCCGAGCCTACGCCGCCAGCTTCAACTTCAAGGGCGCCGACCAGCAGAAGCCGGTCTCCGCCCTCTCCGGCGGCGAGCGCAACCGGGTGCACTTGGCCAAGACACTCAAGGCCGGCGCCAACCTGCTGCTCCTCGACGAGCCCACCAACGACCTCGACGTCGACACCCTGCGGGCCCTGGAGCAAGCGCTCCTGGACTTCGCCGGCTGCGCCGTCATCATCAGCCATGACCGCTGGTTCCTGGACCGCATCGCCACCCACATCTTGGCCTTCGAGGGCGACTCCCAGGTCGAGTGGTTCGAGGGCAACTACGAGGCCTACGAGGAGGACCGCCGTCGGCGCCTGGGCGCCGAGGCGGATCAGCCCCACCGGATCAAATACAAGAAGCTGACCCGGTAAACCAACATTTGGGTACCACTTCTCGGCGTTGCTTCTCGGAGTTGAGCAAGGACAGGTATCCCCGGGGGCGTGAGCAGTCGGGTTCTGCGGTGGGCGAAGACGCCCATCCTCGAATCCCGCAGCCCACTCACACCGCTCGAGGTCAATGAGACTCTGGGAACAAACCAACCGAATGTGGAATCGCTTTCTGGGGCGACTCAACAAGTAGGTACCAAGCTCCTCCTCGTTCCCACGGTCCACCGTGGGAACCCAGGGGAGACGCTCCAGCGTCGGGGGCGGGGGCTGGAGCCGGCGGGCCTCGGCGGATGCCCCTACTCCTTCTCGCCGGACTCTTCCGACGACTCCCTCTTCTTGCCACCCCGCTCGATGCTGTAGAGGAAGTCCGCGCTGGTGCCGATGCCGGTTTCCGCCTCCAGGCTCCACTTGCTGCTCAGCAGGTAGCGGATGCGGAAGGTGCTCACCGGCTCGAAGAGGCCGATGCCGTAGGCCACGTAGAGGTCCGGCGAGAGATACTTGCCCACCACCAGCGACGCCTCCTCCAGGCCGCCGTTGGTTTCGATGCGGGCCTCCTCCAGACCGAAGCGTGTCCCCAACTTCGCCGCCAGCAGATTGCCGCCCTTGAGCCCCAGAGACGTGGCGGCCTTGGTCAACAGATCGCCTTCCGCCTCGCCGGCGGATTCCAGCGGCCGGCCCAGGAGCAGGTAGGCGAGCTGATCGCTCTCTCCCATGGCGGGGTTGGACCACAGGGTCACCTCCGGCTCCTCCAGGGTGCCCCGCACCTCGACGCCAGCGACGGTGCCGTCCTGGGCGGTGCGGGAGGCGCGGAGATCCAACCCGGGGTTGGACACCGCGCCACCGCCGAAGATCAACCGGCCGCGCTCGATGTCCAGATCCTGACCGTAGGCCTCGTATTTGCCGCCGCTGATGTCCAGCTCGCCGCTCCCGCGGGTCAGGCCGTTGGGGGTCTGAGTCAAGAGCAGCGTGCCCTCCGGCTCGGCGGTGAGCCCCAGCGCCTCCACTTCCACGTCCTCCCCCAGGACCAACCGCACCCGCGCGTCCACCCGTAGCGGGCCGGCGGCGGTGCGCACCTGCTCCTCTCCGTCCTTCCCGCTCACCACCACCACGTCCGGGGACGGATGCACCGCACCCTCTTCGAGCTTCTTGATGGCGATCTCCGCCTCCGGCACCGTCACCTCGCCGCGGACGGTGACGTCCTGGCCGTCCACCGAGATCTCCAGGTCCGGGGAGACCTCGACCTGGATCTCGGAGGTATTCATCACCTGAAAGTCCTGTCCCTTCAGCGACACCTTCACCGGGGCACTGCCCACGGCGGAGCCGGCGGTGCCTTGGAGGCGCACCGTGCCGTCGCCGGACTTGGCGCTGCCTTCCAGCTGCAAGGTCTCCCCACCATCACCGCGGGCGAGAAAGGTGATCTCCTGCACCTGGATGCCGAGGGTCGGAATCCGGGCCTTGGCCTCCTCCAGGCGCACCTCCCCCGCCAACGCCGGCGAGCCGAGGGTGCCGGAGAGAGTCGCTTCCGCCCGCAGACGGCCGCCGGTGTCCGCCAGGTCCGGGAGCACCGCCGGCAGCCAGGTCAGGTCCTGGATCACCGCATCGAGAGATCCCTTCACCGCCAAACCGGTGAGCTCCTGGCTTGCCGGAGACCAGGCGCCGGCGGAGAAGCGGGCCTGGATCTGCCCGTCTTTCTCCAGCGGCAACTGAAGCTCCCCTTCAATGCCGCCGGCCCCTGCCGTCAGCCGCGCCGTGCCGGCTCCGAAGCGCGAGGTGATCAGATCGTCCAGCTGGTATCGCAGAACACCCGGGGAGAGATCGAGGCGCACCTCCGCCTCCAGCGGCGAGGAACCTTCCAGAGCGAGGCGGAAGTCGCCCTCGACGCTCCCTTCGAGGTCCGCCTCCGGCGGCAGGAAGGGGGAGAGGAAGCCCAGGGGCACCGCCGACAGGGTGCCCTCTGCCTGCCAGCTGGTCGTGCCAGCGGTTCCACCCTCGCCGGCCCCATCGTTGCCGGCGAACGACTGCAGCGCACCCTCTACGCACAATCGGGAGGTGCCTATGCTGGCTGCAGAAGAAGGGGAGGAAGAATCAGCGGCGGTAGGCGGCAGCTTCGCCGCCTCCAGGCACAACTCCTCGAGACGCACCGTCTGAGAGCCCTCCGAAGGTCCACCCAGCGGCTCGATGGCGAGATCCGCCGCCGACCGCTGGACCCAACGTCCAGCGCCCTGGGCGGCGTAGCTGAGATCCTGCACCTCGCCGCTCCAATCCGCCGACAGCAGCGACGGCCAGTCCGCCACCGGGGCCCCGCCCTGCAGCCGGGCGGCAAGCTCCACGCCGTCGTTCCCCACCGCCGAGATCTCTATCCCATGCTGGTCCGGAGCTCCCTCCAGGCGCGCCTCGGCTTCAGCCCAGCTACGCCCCGCCAGCAACAGCTCAGTGGCCTCAACGCTCGCTCGTAGCGGAGCGCCGCCCGCCAGGTCGCCTTCCAGCTCGACCTCGAGGCCCTGGCTCCGAATCTCGCCGAAGGCCAGGTCGCTGGCTTCCAGCTGGGCCTCCAGCCGGGGCAGCTCTGCGTCGCCGCGCAATGTGCCCTGGGCACTCAGGGAACCCGCGAGGTCCGGCAGCAGACTGGCCACCTGGGGAACCTCCAACGACCAGGTCAGGTCCCAGGGACCACCGGTGAGGCCGGAAGCCTGGGCGCTGGCTCCGCCCCAGGTGGCCTCCAGGGGATCCAGCCGCACCTGGCCGCCGGCGAGCACCACGGCGCCCTGAGCCTCCAACGGCTCGCCGCGCACCGTCCCCGTGAGACGGAGGTTCTGCACCCTGCCCTCCGGCCCCTGCTCCTCCAGGCGGCCCCGGGTGTCGGCGGTGAAGGCCACCGTCCCCGGCAGCTCGGGCCATTGCACCGCGGGATCGAAGCCCTGCCCCCGCACCTGCAGGTCCCAAAGCACCTGCGGCGACCAGGCGAAGCGGCCTCGAGCTCCCAGGCGGCCTCCCAACACCTCACCCTCCAGCGGGCGCAGATTCAAGCCCTCCAGATCCCCGGTCCCCGCCAAGCTCCAGCTACCCGACGGAATCTGCGGACCTTCGAGGCGAGCCTCGGCGGTGAGGCGGTATTCCTCGGCGGTGCCGGCGATGGTGGCGCTGCCCTGGGGCGTGGTCACCACCACCTCCTCGGGAGCGCCGGGAGTCAGGGGCCACTGCAGCCCTTCCCAGGCCAGCGCCAGATCGAAGCGCGCTGCCTCTTCCAGCACCACGTCACCGCGGACATCCAACGAGCCCGCTCCGCCCGCCGGCCGCACCCGAGCACTGCTGATGGACACCTCCATGGGAGCCCCCTGCCCGGGGGAGCGAATTCCCACATCGAGCTCCGAGCTCAGCCGCCCCAGATCCCCGGCATCTTCCGGGACGGTCGCTGCCAGGCGGCCTTGCAGCCGGAAGTCTTCGGCGACACCCTCGAGCCGTAGCTCGCCGGTCAGGTCGGTGAGGGGCAGGTCCAGCTCCAGGAATTGGAGATCCGGCGCCTCGGGATCCAGCCCCTCGAAGGCCGTTTGCAGCTCGAAGGCCAGATCCCGCAGGGGAGTGGTCAAGGTACCGTCCACCGTCAACGCCACCGGACGGCTCAGACGCTGGCTGACCAGCAGTCGTTCCAGGTCACCGCCCAGGGTGCCCTCCGCCGCCAGCGGCGGCAGATCCGGCAGCCGCGCCGACCACTGGACCTCCAGATCCACCGGATACTCCCCCACCGGCTCCACCCGACCCGAGGCCAGCAGATCCAGATCCGGCGACATCACCTCCAGCCGATCCACCACCACCTCGCTGCCGGCGGCGGTGGTCTCGAGCTCGATGCGGTCGATGATCACCGGCGGCTCACCGCTCACCGTCAACGACTCCACCACCGCGTCGCGAACGATGATGTTGATGGGCAGGCGCACGTCCGGCAGAGGAGAGGGCTCTTCGTCCTCGTCGACGGTGGTGATCTCGATGCCCCGAGCGTAGAGCCGGGTGATGTCCAGACGCTTGGCCAGCAGCTCCCGCAGCCGCCACTCCAGCTCCACCCGCTGGGCGGTGAGGGTCAGGGTGTCGGTGCTGTAACGGAGCTCCTCCAGCACCAGGGGACCACGGATCGGCCCCTGGAGGCTGCCGACGGTCACCTTGCCGGGAATCAACGTGCCGGATTGGGCGAAGAGCCAGCGGGCGCCGGAGCTCGTCCCCAACAGCCAGCCCAAAGCGAGGCCGGCGACCAACACCACGAGCCCTAGAGCAATGAGCAGGCGACGCAGCCAGATGCGGCGGCGGGAGGTCATAGATCCGGCCCCACGCTGAAATGGAAGCGCACCGGCGTTCCGGGACGAGAGATGGCGGCGGCGACATCCAGCCGCACCAGCCCCACCGGTGACAGCCAGCGCAACCCGACTCCAGCCCCCTGCTCGAGCTCACCGAAATCGTCCAGCGCCAGATCCTCGAGGGCGTTGCCGAAATCCCAAAACGCCGCCAGGCCCCAGCGTCCCCAGCGCTCGAAGAAAAGCCAGTCCACTTCCAGACCGCCGGTGATCAACCCCTTGCCCCCCACCAGGCAATCCTGCTCCGCCGGATCGAGGCCGCCCGCCACAGCCGCGGCCACGCATTGAGGGTCCGACGGCGCCAGATCCTGGTAGCCGTAGCCGCGCACGCTGCGGTCGCCACCGGCGAAGTACCGGGCCGACGGCGGCAGCTGCCGCAGGTCGCCGGTGAAGGTCCGCCCGACCTCCAGACGGCCCAGCACCCGAACGTCCTCGACCACCGTATAGACCCCCTTGGCGCGGGTCAGAATCTGGCCGAAAGAAGCGTCGGAGAGCACCGATTCGTCGGCTCCCCGCAGCCGGATCTCGGCGAGATAGCCCTCGCTGGGCAGCAGCCGGTCGTCGGCCTCCACTCGCTTCCAGGCCACTTCCGGGATCAGCAGGCGGGCGGTGCCTTCGTCGGGACCGACGGTGAAGTTGGTGCGTTCGTATCCCAGGCCGTAGGACTCCCGCCAGCCGCCTCGGGATCGGGTGAAGCTGGTTCCCACGAGATAGCTCTCACTGTCGCTCTGGTCCGGCTCCTGCAGGGAATAGCCGGCGTAGAAGGAGAGCACGTCGGTGCGGGGATAGGGCCCGGGGATGGAATACCGGCCTTCGAAGGTGCGCTCGATACTCGAGACGCTCAAGATCGCATGGCCACGATGTCCCCGGCGGTTGATGCGCCGCAGCTGGAGGTCGGCGCGGAAGCGGGGGCCGGTGTCGGTGCCGTAGCCGAGGCCCAGATCCCACTTCTGGGGCCGGGCGGGGGTCAGGAAGACGTCGATGGGCACGATGCGCTCGTCGCTGGCGGCGGCGCGCCGGGGCTCCACCTCCACCCGTTGAAAGTACGGGCTATCCCCCAAAGACCGCTGCAAGCCGAGCAGGCGGCTGTAGTCGAAAACGTCGCCGGGCTCCCACAGCACGTAGCCCCGCACCACGTTCTCGTTGAGGAAATCCTGATGGAAGGTCACCTCCCCGAGACGATATTGGGGGCCGGTGGTGAAGGCCAGATCCAGATTCGCCGCGTAGCGCTCCAGGTTCACCCGCACCTCGGCGGCCTCGAAGTCGCCGTCCAGGTAGCCGGTGCGCTGGGCGTAGGTGACCAGCGACTCCTTCCCTGCTTCGTATCGCTGATGGTCGAGCACCGAACCCTGGCTGAGCGGGAAGTCCCGCACCAGGCTCTGGAATCCGGGATCGTTCGCCCCCGGACCACTGAGCCGGACGTCACTCTCCTCCAAGCGTACGGGCTCTCCGGGAATCACCCGGTAGCGAGCCAGCCAATCCCCGTTCTCCTGCTTCTCCAGCCGCGATTCCACTCGCGGCCGGTAATAGCCGAAGGGCTCCAGCGCCCGGCGGATCTCCTCCAGCGCCTGGGAGTGCAGCTGACGCGCCTCTTCGAGACTCGGATTCTTGACACCGCGGATGGAGAGCAGGGCCTCGACGTTGCGCTTGAGGTCCCCGTCGACCCCCTCGACCCGCACCTTGAGGTCGATACCCCAGGCGGGAACGGACAGTAGGAAGGTGAAGAGGAGGCAGCAGGCCAGCGCGAACCCTGGCGCTAGCCGCCTGCAGCGACGACTCGCGGAGGGGTCCGAGGGGCCAAGGGCGGGGCTGCCGCCGTCCTTCGCGGTTCCCGAGAACCAGGAAAACCGGTTCGGGAGATGAGGTCGAACGGTGCGCAGAATCAGAGGTACCCCAAAGATTCCAAGAGTTTGCGCGTCTCATCGTCCATGGAGCGCTGGTCACCGCAGGTCTCTTCGTCGGGATCCACCAGCACGTCGAAGGGCTCGGCCCCGTTCCAACGCGCCAGCTCGCGCTTGAGCCGCTCCAGATCCTCCGGGAATTGCTCGGCGACGTTCTCCGTCTCTTCCGGATCGTTGTGCAGGTCGAAGAGGGTGAAGCGCACTCCCTCGCCGCCGATCCAGCGCTGCTCCGGGCGAGTCTGGGCGAAGACCAGCTTGAAGCGGTCATCCCGCACGACTTTCTGCCATTTGCCCCGGGTTTCCCAACCCGCCTCGGCGAAGGCCAGTCCCGGGGGCCGCTGCCAGGCACCGGCGGTGACCGTGTCGCCCTCTTTCTCCGAGGCGGTCTCGGCTTCCTCGACGGCCGCCGGCTCCGGAGCCATTCCCCGCAGCCTCGGGGTCAGGCTGCGGCCCTGCATCCAGCGCCCCTCCGGCAACTCGACGCCGGCGGCCTCGAGGAGGGTCGGCGCCAGGTGCAGCAGCTCCACCGGGGCTTCGTCCACCCGCGGCTCCAGAACCCCGGGATAGTGCACGATGAACGGCACCCGCAGGCAGGTCTGGAAGCTGAACCGGCCGTGGTCGAAGTAGTAGCCGTGCTCCCCCAGGGACTCACCGTGATCGGAGGTGAAGACCGTCAGGGTGTTCTCCATCAGCCCGCGCTCCCCCATGGCGTCCAGCAGGCGGCCGATCTGCTGGTCGTTGTAGCGGATCTCGGCGTCGTAGCGGGCGACGTAGAAGGCCAGCTCGTCCCGGTCGTCCAGGACCTGCTCCTGACCGATGCCCATCATCTGCTGGGTCGGCTTGTCGGCGATGAAGACCTTCGGCTCCGGTGACCAATGCTCGTCGTTCTGGAAGCGGTCCCGGGCTTCCTCCGGCGGCTCGTAGGGGAAGTGGGGATCGAGGTAGTGCACCCACAGGAAGTAGGGCTGCTCCGAGCTCTCCAGCTGATCGAGCAAGCCCAGCGCCAGCTCCGTCACCGCCTCGGCGCGGTTGGGGTCTTGGCCATCGTCCCCGGGCTCCAGCTTCCAGGTCTCGATATAGGTCTCGAAGCCCTGATCGAAGTAGAAGTCACTGGCCAGGGCGCCGTTGGCCACCACCGCGTGGTTGGTGTAGCCCTGCTCCTGCAGCACCTCCGCCAGCATGTGGAATTTGCACGGCAAGGGCACGCCCACCCGTCGCACCATGCCGTTGTCCTTGGGGTAGGTGGCGGTGAACATGGACGCGAAGGACGGGCTGGTCTTGGGCCACTGCACCGCCGGCTGGTCGAAGCGCACCCCCTCCGCCGCCAGCCGGTCGATGACCGGCGAGGTCTCCCGCGGATAGCCGTAGCTGGACAGATGATCCGCCCGCAGGGTGTCGACGGTGATCAACAAAATGTTGCTGCGCGCCGGCAGGGGCTCCACCACCGGTTCGGGATCGACGTCCCGACAGGCGGTGGCGAGCAGAGGAAGGAGCAGCGCCAGAACCAGCGCCGGCGAGAAAAGCTTGGAGTACAAAAACGGTCTCATCGGATTCCTAGGGGCTCATCGGGGTTCGATGGGGATGATCGGGAGCGGCGGGAGCGGGCCGCCGTAGCGGAATCGCTACGTCCGGCGTCTCCATTGGGTCTATGAGTCTACCGCATAGCTCAGCGTTGCGCTGCAGGAGATTTCTGCGCTGGCTCTTTCTGAGCTGGCAGGGAAAGCTGTAGAGGAAGGGTCGAAGCCCCGTCCTCGCCGAGGGTGAGAACATAGAAACCCTCGTAGTCGTCCTCAGCAATGGGCGCCAGGGGCTCCCCTCCCAGCAGTTCCGCCAGCGGTCCGAGGGTGTTGCTATGTCCCACCGACAGCACCACCTCCCCGGGATGGGAGCGTAGCGCCACCGCCATGGCCTCCAGATCCCGCGGCGGCAGCACCGTCACCTCCAACCCCAAGGCTTCCGCCATCAGCCCGGCTGTGGAGCGGGTGCGCAGGGTGTCCGTGGAGTAAATGTGCCCGACCTCGGCGCGGGAGAGAACTTCCCCCAGCCAGCGCGCCCGAGCCTCCCCCTGGGCGGTGAGGGGCGGGTCGCGGCGAGGCTCGGCGGCCTTCTCGGCATGGCGCACCAGGATCACCGTCGTGGGGCCTGGCTGAGCGGCTTCTGCCATCTCGGCCACAGAGGCCCCAACTCCCGAGATCCCGAGGAGCAGGCACAATCCGAGCACCGCTCTTCGCCATCCCCCAGGAGAACGAAGAGAAAAACCGCAGCCGATGCCCTTGTCCACCATGCTCTCTCCTCTCGAGCCGAATTCCCGCCGTCGTCGCCGAAGATTCCGGCGACCGTGGCGGCGGAAGCATATCCCGTGCTGCCACCCCGCGCCCAGACGTGGTATGCATGGCGACCATGAGCCCACGCCACCTGCACCCCGTCGCTCTCCGACCGTCCACTGCCCCTGACGTCCCTCGCCCGCGGTGGCAGCCGCTAGCTAGACGGATCCTTGCTGGCCAGATCCTCGCTTCCTGGGCCCTGGCAACGCTCCTCCTGGTGAGCGGCTGCGCCAGCCTCTCGGAGCCGCCGTCCCAGACCGAGCCGCTGACGGAAGAGTGGGTCCCGGTCTCGTCCTCCGAAGAACCAGTCTCGTCCTCCGAGGAAGCAACCGAGAGTGCTCCCCTGCCGGAGCTCGACTCCCAGGTCCTTCACGGCCGTCTCGACAACGGTCTCGCCTTCTACGTCCGGGCCAATCCCAAGCCCGAGGCGCGGGCGGAGCTGCGGTTGGTGGTCAACGCCGGATCGGTGCTGGAAGCCGAGGACGAGCGCGGCCTCGCCCACTTCGTCGAGCACATGGCCTTCAACGGCACCGAGCGCTTCGAGCACCAGGAGCTGGTGAGCTTCGTCGAATCCCTGGGCATGCGCTTCGGCGCCGACCTCAACGCCACCACTTCCTTCGATGAAACCGTCTACGCCCTCACCGTTCCCACCGACGATGAGCAGACTTTGGAAACAGCCCTGGAGGTGCTGCATGAGTGGGCCCAGGGGATCCGCTTCGATTCGGAGGAGGTCGAGCAGGAGAAGGGCGTGGTGCTCGAGGAGTGGCGCAGCGGCCTGGGGGTCTCCTCCCGGCTGCGGGAGCAGCAGTTGCCCTTGCTCTTCCGCGACTCTCTCTACGCCGAGCGCCTGCCCATCGGCGACCCGGAGAGCATCCGAGCCGTCGATGCCGAGCAGCTCCGGGCTTTCTACCGCCGCTGGTACCGCCCCGAGCTGATGGCGGTGGTGGCGGTGGGAGACTTCGAGCCCGAGACCATGGTGGAAGAGATCCGGCAGCGTTTCTCCGCGCCCTGGGGCCCGGAGGACGCGCCGCCGAGACCGACGGTGGCAGTGCCCGCCCCCGAAGAAACCCTCTTCTCCGCCGTCACCGACCCGGAGCTCACCAGCACCCAGATCGCCGTCTACACTCGCCGCCCTCCCCTGCGTCTCGACACCCGCCAAGACTACCGTCGGGAGCTGGCGGAGCTACTGCGCCACAGCCTTCTGGGCCAGCGCCTGACAGAGATCAGCCGCCAGACCGACCCACCCTTCCTGTGGGCCCAGAGCACGACCCTCGAGTTGGTGCGGGGCCAGCGGGTAGAAGCCCAGCTGGCGGGAGTGCGGGCGGGAGCGGTGGAGAGCGGGCTGGAGGCGCTGCTGGTGGAGATCGAGCGCGCCCGGCGCCACGGCTTCACCGAGACGGAGCTGGAGCGGGTGGCCAAAGACCTGCTGCGGCTCTACGAACAAGCCTACGAAGAACGGGACCGCCGCAGCTCCGCCGGCCTGGTGCCCGGCTATGTCGACCACTTCCTCACCGGCGACCCCAGCCCCGGCGTCGAGACGGAGCTGGAGCTGGTGCGCGCTCTGCTGCCCACCCTCACCCTGGAAGACCTGCGCCTCGCCGGTATGGATCCGGAGGACGGGATGGATCCGGAGGACGAGTCGGAGGTCGAGGACCCGGGTCGGGTGATCTTGGTCAGTGGTCCGGAACCGGAGGCATCGGAAGAAGCTGGCCTGCCGGACCGCGAAGCGCTGCTGGCGGTCTTCCAGCGGGTCCAGCAACGGACCATCGAGCCCTACGTCGACACCACCCCGGATCGCCCCCTCCTCGCCTCCGTCCCCACCGGTGGCACCCTGACGGCCACCGAGACGCTGCCGGAGCTGGGCCTGACCATCCTCCAGCTGGGCAACGGCGCGCGGGTGATCCTCAAGCCCACGGACTTCCAGAACGACGAGATCCTGCTCTCGGGCTTCAGCCCCGGCGGCCATTCCCTGGCCTCGGAGGAGGAGTTCGTCTCCGCCAGCTTCGCTGCCGAGGCCATGGGTCTGGGCGGCTTGGGAGAGTTCGACCGCGGTGAGCTGGACAAGGTCCTGGCGGGCACCGTCGCCCAGGCAGGCACCTTCATCTCGGAGCTCGAGGAAGGCGTCACCGGCAGCGCCGCCGCCAGCGACCTGGAGACGCTGCTGCAGCTGACCTATCTCCGCTTCACCGCCCCGCGCAAGGATCCCCAGGCCCTGGCCTCCTTCGTCAACCGCATGCGGCCGCTCTTGGAGAATCGCCGGGCGGAGCCGGCGGCGGTCTTCGAGGACGAGTGGTTGCTACGCCTCGGCGGTGACCATCCCCGCCGTCAGCCGGTGAGCCCGGAGACCCTGGATCATCTGGATGCGGACGCCGCCTACGACTTCTATCGCCGCCGCTTCGCCGACGCCGGCGACTTCACCTTCGTGCTGGTAGGAAATCTGCTCCTGGCCCTCGGTCAGCTTCTTGAACAGGGCGATGCCCTTGTCGCGCTTGCCTGTATCACTCACGGTTTTCCTCCTTCGTTCCATGCGGTCCGGGCGACCCGCCCGCACCGCGCTCGGACTTGGCCATGCGGGTCTCCTCGGTGACCAGCACGCCCGCC
>JAXHTF010000048.1 GCA_034211275.1 Acidobacteriota bacterium | reverse complement strand
AGCCTTCTTTTCGTCCGCCTTCTTCTCGGCCGGCTTTTCTTCCGCAGCCTTGGCAGCGGCCTTCTTCGCCGGAGCCTTCTTCGCGGCGGTCTTCTTCGCGGGAGCCTTCTTCGCTGTGGTGGTCCGCGAGGAGGAAGAGCCGCTCTTCTTGCGACCCTCCGCGATCTCCTCCTGCAGACGCTTCTTCAAACGCTTATTGCGGCGCTGGCGGCGGCGGCGCAGCTGGCGGTCTTTTTCACGCATGATTTCTCCATCCTAGCGCCCCTCGGGGCGCTGTCGCTGATCCATCTCTCCCGGCGGCTGCATCCTTGGCGGCATCCGCGGGCTGAAAACAGAAGTCCTCCGGCACAGGCGTGGGGCCTTATCTTGCCGGTATGAAAATCCGTCCCACAAGGCTGGTCCGAGGCGGCTCGTGAGCCCGTGGAGACCGACCCTCGTTGGGAGCCGGGAGCCATCGGCGCTCAGTGGCTGGAGCTGCTCGTCGAAGGGCCCGGCGCGAAACCCGCGCTGATTGGGGCAGTTAGGACGAACTCGGGCGCCAGCTTGCCCGAGTCCGTCTCCGCTGTCAAGGCGCGGCCACCAGGTTTCCCCGGGGGTCCGCCGGAGACTTGCTCCGGCCCGCTGGACACCGCCTCCCTGCCCGGCTCCCGCCGCCTTCGAAGGCACGCCGTCAGAGGGGTAAATTGCCATGCCGTTTGGCGGGCATGGTCGAGCGCTTGCCCGCCAGCTGGCGCAGGGAGCGGATCACCCGCGGCCGCGTTTCCTTGGGCTCGATGACCGCGTCCACGAAGCCGCGCTCCGCCGCGATGTAGGGATTGCCGAATTTGCGCCGGTACTCCTCGACCATCTCGTGACGCAGCTCCGCGGCGCCGTCTCCGGCCTGCTCCAGCTCACGCTTGTAGAGCACGTTCACCGCCCCCTCCGGCCCCATGACGGCGATCTCCGCCATGGGGTAGGCGAAGTTGGCGTCGGTGCGCAGGTGCTTGCTGGCCATGACGCAATAGGCACCGCCATAGGCCTTGCGGGTGATGACGGTGATCTTTGGCACCGTCGCCTCGGCGTAGGCGAAGAGCAGCTTGGCACCGTGCTTGATGATGCCGCCGTACTCCTGTTGAGTCCCGGGCAGGAAGCCGGGGACGTCCTCGAAGGTCACCAGCGGAATGTTGAAGGCGTCGCAGAAGCGCACGAAACGCGCGCCCTTGAGGGAGGCGTCGATGTCCAGCACTCCCGCCAGGTAGGCCGGCTGATTGGCGACGATGCCGACGCTCTGGTTGCCCATGCGGGCGAAGCCCACCAAGATGTTCTTGGCGTAGTTGGCGTGCACCTCCAGGAAGCGGCCGTCATCCACCACCGCCTCGATGAGCTTGCGCATGTCGTAGGGCTTGTTGGGATCCGACGGAATCAGGTCGTTGATCGCCTCGTCCTGGCGGTTGGGGTCGTCTTCGCTGGTTCCCGCCGGCGGGTCGTCGAGGTTGTTGCTGGGCAGGAAGGAGAGCAGCTCCCGGATGGCGATCAGGCAGGCGGCGTCGTTGGCGGCGGTGAAATGACAGACGCCGCTCTTGCCACTGTGAGTGCCGGCACCGCCCAGCTCCTCCTTGCTCACCTCTTCGTGGGTGACGGTGCGGATGACGTCGGGGCCGGTGACGAACATGTAGCTCGTGCCCTCGACCATGAAGATGAAGTCGGTGATGGCCGGCGAGTACACCGCGCCGCCAGCGCAGGGACCCATGATGGCGCTGATCTGCGGCACCACCCCGGAGGCCAGGGTGTTGCGCAGGAAGATGTCGGCGTAGCCGCCCAGGGAAGCGACTCCCTCCTGAATGCGCGCGCCACCGGAGTCGTTGAGACCGATGAGCGGCGCACCGTTCTCCACCGCCAGATCCATGATCTTGCAGATCTTGCGGGCGTTAGTCTCCGACAGGGAGCCGCCCCAGACCGTGAAGTCCTGGGCGAAGACGTAGATCAGGCGCCCATCGACGGTGCCGTAGCCGGTGACCACGCCATCCCCGGGGATGGACTTTTTCTCCATCCCGAAATCCCGACAGCGGTGGGTGACCAGGGCGTCCAGCTCGACGAAGGACCCCGGGTCGCACAACAATTCGATGCGCTCCCGGGCCGTCAGCTTGCCGGCGGCATGTTGGCGCTCGATGCGCGCCTCCCCTCCTCCCTGGCGGGCAGCCTCCAGCCGCTCCTGCAACTCTTCCAGGGTCTTCTGCGCTCTGGTCTTGGTCTCGGTCATAGCTCCTCGCAGATGCTAGCGGATGATCTTCTGGCGGACGAGCCCGGCCCGACCGGTCCGATGGGACCGCTCCGGCTCCCAAGGCTCCGTAAAACGTTCGCGCGGCTACTCTATCGCGCGGACCTCGTTTCGTCCCGCCCCATGGACCTCTTGCAACAAGTAGCCTCAAGATCCGCTGTGGCAACTATTGACACAGACACTCCTGGATGGCATCTTCCTTCTATGGCTACTCGACAAACCATGAACGTGTCACTGCCCCCGGCTCAGGAGCAATTCATTCGCTCCCAGGTGGCCAACGGCCGCTACCGCACCGCCAGCGAAGTGGTTCGGGACGGCCTCCGCCTGCTCGAAGAAGCAGAGCATCGCCGCCTGATGGAGAAATGGCTCTACGAAGATCTGAGCGATGAAGAGCTCGCCTTGCTGCCGGAAGAGCTCAAGCAGCGCGCGCGGACTTATTTTCGGGGGCTCATCGACGAGGGGCTGCGCTCCGCCGAAGAGCACGGATGGGTCGACGGCCCCAAGGCCGTGGAGAGACTTCGGGCCAAGCTACGCAGTGGACGAGGCGTTAGATCCTGATCGATGCCGGCTTGGGTTCTATCACCGCTTGCCTGCGCAGAGCTTGAAGACATCCTCAGATTCATCGCCGAGGATAGTGGTAGCGATGTGATCGCTGCGAAGGTGCTGGACGACTTCACGGATGCATTGGATACCCTGGCGGCGTCGCCCGGGATCGGCTGGCACCGAAACCAGCTAACTGGTCCGGACATTCGCTGGTGGCGTGTACATAGCTATCTACTAGCCTACAACCCTCTAACCAAGCCGCTGCGCGTGATCCGCGTACTGCATAGCTCCCGCGATCTGGAGCGCCTCTTCAGGGAAGACGACTAGGACAGGCTCCTCCCGATAGCTTCACCGGATCTCACCTCAACCGCTTAGACGACAGAAAAAAACTACCCCATTCAAGTCGGATCACCTCTCAGCAGTGGCCTGCAGCCGGTGAAGCCAAGGCTAGGGCGGGCGGAAACTATGAGACAATCTCCCGCCGTGCCGTTTGATTCTCTCGATACCGCCGCCGTCGCCCGCGCCCTGTCGCAAATCGCCGACCAAGAGGAAGATCTGGCCGATGCGTTCTTCGAGCGCAGCGAGACGGTGACGTTGCCGCCGGACGACGAGCCGCCGGGGGTTCGGGTGGTCCGTGAGGAGGGGTTTGCGGTGCGGCTGGTGCGGGGGGAGAAGAGCTGGATGGCGGCGCGGGATGGGATGGAACCGCGGGCTTTTTCCGAAGCGTTGCGGCAGGTGGCCCGGGCGATGCCGGCGGCGGCGTATCCCGAACCGCGGCTGGAAGTTGCTTCCTGGGAACCAGCGGTCGCGGTGGAGGAGCTGGCGACCTTCGTGCCCGATCTCCAGCGGCGCCTGCGGGAACGCCACGTGGCCTTCCCCCTCCAGCTGACGGTGCAGCGGCACCGGCGGTGGGTGCAGGTGGTGGGCCCCCAGCTGGTGCCCGAGCCCCAAACAGAACATTTCTACAGCTGCTCTGCGGACCAGCCCTGGGGCCGCTTCGGGACCCTCCTGCCAGCCCTCGACGAAGAGTACAAGGATCGGGTGGCGGAGGAGCTTCTGGAAGCCTTCAAAGCTCGTCATGCCCAGCCGCCGGAGGGATTTCGGGGCACCGTGGTGCTGGCGCCCAACGCCAGCGCGGTGCTGCTTCATGAGGCCGTGGCCCATGCCCTGGAGGCGGACACTCTGGCTCTCGGCGGCCGGCCGGACTCGGCGGTGGGGGTGCCATTGGGGGCCAGCGGTTTGGACATTCTCGACGATCCCGAAGCGGCACCGGAGGGCGTCCGGCGCAGCGCCGACGACGAGGGTATCGCCACCAGCCGGCGCTGGCTGCTGCGCGACGGCGTGGTGGAACAGCCGCTGGCGGATCGCTTCTGGGCCGCCGGCTCGGAACGCCTGAGCCCCGGAGCGGGACGCCGTAGCAGCCGCTTCCTGCCGCCGGCACCCCGCTCCACCCACCTGGAAGTGCTGCCGGGAGAGCTCAGCGACCAAGATCTCCTCGCCGACGCCGAGGGCCTCTATGTCAACGCCGCCGAGCGCGGCTCTCTCGATCCCCTCACCGGCGTCTTCCGGCTGGTGATCCCCCACGCCCGGAGGATCCGCCAGGGAGAGATCGCCGACCCCGTGGGCCGCTGCGTCCTGCAGGGGCGAGTGGGAGATCTGCTGACCCTGGTGGTCGGAATCGGCAGCCGGGTGCAGCGGGCCGGTGCCGGCTGGTGCGCCAAGGGCGGCCAGAAACTACCGGTATGGGCGTCGACACCCGCGCTGCGCCTGGAGGGAGTGGAGGTGACCTCATGACCTCGCCGGCGGTGGCGGAAACTCTGGCAGTGCTCTCCCGCCTCGATGACGGCCGCTACGAGGAGGTAGAGGTCTACGCCAAGCGCGGACGCTCCCGGCGGCTGGAACGCCGCGACGGCCGCAGCCATTCCACCACCAGCAAGGAGCAAGGCTGGGCGGTGCGGGCCGGCGACCGCCGGGGGTCGTTCTTCGCTGCCGGCGAAGGACCACCGCGGCCGGATGCGGTCTGGCCCGAGGCCGATGGCCGGCCGCTACGCTTGCCGACACCGGTGGTGGCGCCCCCGTGGAAGGAACCTTCGGACTTCGACGCCCCGCTGATTGGCGAAGCGGAAGGCCACACCCTCCTGGACGCCATCTCCCGCGCCCTGGAAGAGGAGCTGGCCAGCGCCCGATTGATGCACGCAGCCCTGGAGGACGGCGCCTTCGAGGTGGAGATCGCCAGCCGGCGAGACGTGGCGGTGCGCCACCGCGGGCGGCTGGCGGCCTTGCGTCTGGAAGCCCGAGACCGCGAGAAGCCGGAAATTCGCGCCGAGCTCTACCTAGCGGAGCGCGAGGCCCGGCGCTTCGAGCCCGGCAGCCTGGCTCGGCGGCTAGCGGACTTGCTGACGGTGCAACGACTGGGCCGGCCCCGGCAGCGGGACCGCGGGGAGCTGCTGCTAGCACCGCCGGTGATGGTGCGCATGCTGGAGGGGCTGCTTCCCCTCTTCGTAGGCCCCAACGCTGGCCGCCGCGCCGCCGAGCTGTCGAGCCGCCGGGGACGCCTGGGCAGCGAGGCGTTGACGGTGCTCGACGACGGCCGCCTTCCCGGCGGCGTGCTGGAAGCACCGGTAGACGGTGAGGGAGTAGCCACTCGCGAGGTGTTGATCGCCGACCGAGGCAAGTTCCGGCAGGCTCTGGTTCCATGGTGGCAGGGGCAGGAAGGCCAGACCCGCCCCATCGGTTGCAGCCGCCGGCCGGGCTGGCGGGATCTGCCCCGCGCCGGAGCCACCCACCTCTATCTACGGCCGCGCCCCAACGTGCGCGCTTCGGAGCTCCTGCAGGAGGTCACCCGCGGCTACTACCTTCTGGACACCACCGGGCCGGGGCATTTCGAGCTCGAGGAGGACTCCTTCCGGCTGCCGGTCTGCGGCTTCGAAGTGCGCGGCGGTCGAGCCACCTCGCCGATCACCGGGACCCACCTATGCGGCTCCATCACCGCCTTTTTCCACGGCCTTCAGGGCGTCGCCCGAGATCTTCAGCTGCTGCCTTTCGGCGCGATGATCGGCAGCCCCAGCGCATTGGTCACCGGCCTGGAGCTCCGCGGCCCGGCCTGAGTAGCCCGTCCTGAGTAGCCCGTTCCCGAGCTCCCAGCGGCTCGCTTCGCCCCTCAGCCCGCCGGTGAAGCACCGACGGGTTGAGTCTCCGACGGAGCCACCCCGCGGTAGCGCTGGGGAATGAGGTCCAGATCCAAGCTGCCGGTGCTGCTGGAAGGCGGCACGTAGGGGACCCGGCTGCGGGTGCCGGAACGGCCGGAGGAGGTAGACCGGGACGGACGGGTCGTGCGGGTCCCGCTCCCGAAGGTGGTAGTGCTCCGGCCACCGCTGCTGCGACCGCGGGCGCTGGAGCGGCCGCGGCCCATGGGCACCGCCTGACCGGTGGCGCTGCCGCGGTCGATGCTGCTGGAGTTGAGCACGCGGGTGCGGGGCTCATCGTCCTCTTCGACCATCTCATCGCCGGCCTCACCGGCCGGCAGGGCTCCCGCCGCCGGTTCCTCCGAGTCCTCGCTCCCCGCCCAGCTCGCCTGGGAGCGGGCCTCCCCGGACTTGCCCATCTCGGACTTGTCCATCTCGGATTGGCCCATTTCGGACTCCGCGGCCATGGCGTCCTCACCCTCGCCGTTCTCGTCCTCGATGAGGTCTTCCATGGCGTCTCGGGCGATCATCAGATCCCGGATCGGCCCCGGCCCTCCGTAGGCCGACGGGGCGATGGGCCGCGCGGCGACCTCCGGGTAACCCTTGAGCATCGACTCCACCACCAGCCGATTCTCGATCACCTGGGGATTGAACTTGGCGTCCGCCAGCCGATGGTCGAGGGCGAAGGCGCGGCCGTAGTGATGGATCGCCTGGCCCTTGGAGCCCTTGCCCTCGTAGATCGAGCCCAGCTGATAGTGAGCCCAGGCATTCTCCGGCTCGAGGTCGAGGACGGTCTGGAGCTGTTTGGCGGCGGCCCCGGGCTGGCGAGTCCGCTGCAGCAGCAAGGCCAGATTGAAGTGGGCCTGGGCCTCCTCGGGAGCCAGATCGATAGCCTCGCGGTAGGCCTCCTCCGCCTCGTCGAGGCGCTCGGCCAGGACCAGAAGATTCCCCAGGTCGTTGTAGGCCGCGGGGTCGGCGGGATTCTCGGTCACCCGCTGCTGCTGGGCTTCCAGGGCCTTGGATAGATTGGGCGGCGTGGTGGTCATGGCGACCAGAGCGCCGCCGGCGATGATCGAGGCCAGAACCAGAACCCAGGGGATGGTTTTCTTCACGTCAGTACTCTCCAATGTTGGCATACGAGCCGGGGATCCACCCCGGCGCCCAAGCTATTCTCGAATCGGTTTTGCCTTCAGCTTCATTTTGGTGCCGTCCCGCTCGACGCGGAATTGCACCGCCTGGTTGCCGGATTTCTCTCGGATCTGGTCGAGCTGCTTGCCCAAGTAGCGACCGAAGGTATCGAGGTCGAATCGCGGCGGCTCGGCCCCGCGGCAGAGGCCTTCGAAGAGCGCCTCCACCACTTCCGAGGAAAGATTCTCGCGCACCGTCATCCCCGCCTCGGGATCCGCCCGCTGAGCCATGGCGGCCCGCTTGGCGGCCGCTGTACGGCCTTCCTCCAGGTCACGCTGACGCCGGCCGAAGAGCTCGCAGTAACTATTGAAGCGAGCCTCCAGTCCGTTGAGGCGAAAGCTCTCCGCGGAAGTCATTTGAGGCGTGGTGCGCATGCGCCGTAGCTCATTGGCCAGCCGCTGCTGTTGGTCTTCCGGCGGCACCGCCAGGGCGCCGTTGAAGAATTTCTCGAATTCCACCCGCAGCCGCTTCAGGTCACGCTCGAAGCGCTGAAAGTCGCCGTCCATGGACTGACGCTCTTCCTGTTGGGGCTTGCGGTAGGAGTCAAATGGATCCATCGGTCTTCCTAAACTTCGCTATCCTCGGCTACGCGGCGGAAGTCGCTTCCTTTCACCCTAGCTGGGGGCCTCGGGCTACAATCGAGGCTGTCATGAGCGCATCGTCCACGCCTGATCTCCGACGCCGGCTGCCGGCCGTCGACCGCTTGCTCGGCGAGTCCACGGTCAGCGAGCTCATTGGATTATACGGACGGGAGGCGGTGCGGGTCCAAGCTCAGCGACAGCTGGACCATCTCCGGGACCGCATCGCCGCCTGGCAAGGAGGCGATGACGATGCCTCCGCCAGGCTGGAGACAGCCTTGGAAGAGCTGCCCGGGAGCCTCGCCCGCCGGCTGCAGGAGCAGTTCGGCACTCCCCTGCGGCGGGTTCTCAACGCCACCGGCATCTTTCTCCACACCAACCTCGGCCGGGCGCCGCTGCCGCCGGAGATCACCGAGCGCCTCCCCGCCCTGCTCGACGCCTACTGCGACCTGGAGATGGACCTCGACAGCGGCCGCCGGGGCGACCGCAACTATCGGGTGGAGAGCCTGCTGTGCGCCCTCACCGGTGCTCCCCGCAGCCTGGTGGTAAACAACAACGCCGCCGCCATGGTACTGGTCCTCGCCACCCTCGCCCGCGGGCGCCGCGTACTGGTGTCCCGGGGAGAATTGGTGGAAATCGGCGGCTCGTTCCGCATCCCCGACATGCTCACCGCCGCCGGAGCCGAGCTGGTGGAAGTGGGCACCACCAACCGCACCCGCCTGGAGGACTACGCCGCGGCCCTGGAAGGCAACATTCGGGACGGTAGCATTCAGGACGGCGACTCCGGCGATGGGGGCGTCGGCCTGCTGCTCAAGGTTTTTCCCAGCAATTACCGCATCAGCGGCTTCACCGCCTCGGTGTCCCCGGCAGAGCTGGCGAAGCTGGGACGAGAGCACGGCGTGCCACTGCTGGTGGACGAAGGCAGCGGCCTGCTACGCCCCCACAATGCCCCCCAGCTGCGGGACCACCCCAGCTTCCAACAGCTGCTGGCGGACGGCTGCGACCTGGTCTGCGGCAGCGGCGACAAGCTCCTAGGGGGGCCACAGGCCGGGCTGCTGGCGGGACGGGATGACTTGATCACCCGGTGCCGGCGCCATCCCTTCTCTCGCGCCCTACGACCGGACCGGTCGGCCCTGGCGACCCTCGAGCTGGTGTTGCGGCACCACCTCTTGGATCGGCCGCTGCCGATGGATCGCCTGTGGCCGGATGGGGCAGCTCACGAGGAACGGCTCTCCGCCATGGCCCGGCGCCTGAGCTCCGCCCTGGAGGGAGTCCACATCGTCGACGCCGACGGGTTCGTCGGAGGCGGCTCCGCTCCGGAGCGACCGGTGACGGGCAGAGCCCTGGCACTCCCCGGCAGCGAATCCCTCCTGCGCCGCCTGCGCCTGGGCAAGCCGGCGGTGGTGGGCTACTTGCGGGACGGCCGGCTAATTCTCGATCTGCGCACCGTCCACTCGCAGGACGACGAGGCGCTGATCTCGGCGGTGCTGGCGGCGGCCAGCCACCTTCAGGAATCCAGGTCATGAGCCTCTCGGATCCTGCCCGCTCAGAAGACGCTCCGGCCACCGAGCGACCGCCAGCGTCCATCCTGGTGGTGGAGGATCGCGATTCCCTGCGCCGGCTGCTGTGCCGCGCCTTGGAGCAAGAAGGCTTCCGGCCGGAACCGGTGGAGGACGGTGCTCGGGCCATCCAGCGGCTGTCTCAGGCCGGCTACGATCTGGTGCTTACGGACCTCAAGCTGCCCGGCGCCTCGGGGCTCGAAGTGCTGGCCGCCAGCCGTCGTTGCAAGCCCCAGCCACCGGTGGTGGTGATGACCGCCTTCGGCACCGTGAGCGACGCGGTGGAGGCGATGAAGCTCGGCGCCTTCGACTTCCTGGAGAAGCCGGTGGAGGTGGACACCCTGCTGGAGCTGGTGAGCACCGCGGTGCGACCCGGCGAAGGAGTCTTCGAACCTTCCGGCGGGCCGGTCATCGTCGGTTCCCATCCGCTGCTCCGGGCGGCCCTGCGGCTACTGCAGCGAGTCGCCCCCACCGACAGCACCGTCCTCCTCACCGGCGAGAGCGGTACCGGCAAGGAGCTCTTCGCCCAGGCCCTACATCAGCTCTCGTCCCGAGCCTCCGGTCCCTTCGTGGCGGTCAACTGCGCCGCACTGCCCGCAGAGCTGATGGAGAACGAGCTCTTCGGTCACGAGAAGGGAGCGTTCACCGGCGCCGACCGGCGCCAGGCGGGGCGTTTCGAGGTGGCCTCCAAGGGAACTCTCTTCCTCGACGAAATCGGCGAGCTCCCCCTGGCGGTGCAGGCGAAGGTCCTGCGGGTGCTGGAGGAGCGCACCTTCGAGCGGGTGGGCGGCAGCCGCACCCTCACCGCCGACGTGCGGCTGGTGGCCGCCACCAACCGTCCGCTGGCAGAGATGGTGGAGGCCGGCAGTTTTCGGGCGGACCTCTACTACCGGCTGGAGATCTTCCCCATCGAGCTGCCGCCGCTACGCCGGCGCCCGTCGGATCTGGCGCCTCTGGCTCGCCACCTGCTGCGGGGCATCGCCCAGCGGCTGGGGCGACCAGCCCTTCGGCTGTCGAAGGAGGCAGAGGCGGCCCTCGGGACCCATCAATGGCCGGGCAATGTACGGGAGCTGGCCAACGTCTTGGAACGCACCGCCATCGTCGCCGAGGGCCCGCGGCTGGACGCCGAGGACTTGGAGCCGTTCCTGGCGGACCGCCGGGACGCCTCCGAAGCGGACGGGGACGACGAAGAGAACAGACTACGGCGTGCGCTGGAGGAAGCCGACGGCGACAAGCGACGGGCGGCGGACTTGCTGGGGGTGAGCTACCGAACGGTACTGCGACGGGTCCAGCAATACGATCTGGAGGGGTATCCGAAGTATCGGTCGTAGGGGAGCCTCGGCCCACCCCCGACGCTGGAGCGTCTCCCATCGGCTCCCACACCGGAGCGCGGGAGCGAGGAACCAGTCCGGCAAAGGTGGATGATAGGAAAGGGCTGTGGTTCCAGCACCTCCGCCCGGGGATCCAATCCCCGGGCTACTCACATACCGCCGGCTCTGCCGGCTTCGGAACGCGAGATCGGCGGGCCGAGATTCTGGGAGCCGGATTCATCCGGCGGAGACTGGGTAGCCCCGGGATTGATCCCGGGGCGGGGCTGACTCGACGACCGCCGCCAACTATCCGAGAGAATGCCGGGGAGTCAGGCTGACCGGCCCCGACCCCCAACCTACTCCGCCGCAGGCTCGTCCTCGAGAGGCTCGTCGTCCACCGCAGCGGGCTCGATGTCGTCCCCTTCGCCGTCTTCGTCCGCTCCGGAGTCGGCGGCGAAGGCGTTGTTGGTCACTGCGAAGGTCGCCTGATCCACGGTCTGGACATCGGGGAAGAGGGCGCGGAAATTGATCGCTTCCCCCGGCCCCATAGTGTTGCTGGTGAGCACCGCTTCCTCGGTCCCCATGGATTCACCTTCGGTGTCGAAGACCGTGACGTTGACGCGCACTTGGGTAGCTACCGCCTGACCGTTGTTGCGCAGCGTGCCCTGGATGGTCACGCCGCCACCGGCCGGCGGTTCCAGCTGCTGCCAGCTGGTGACCACCAGGTCGGCCGCCGAGGCTTCCACCTCTTCGCCGGCCTCTTCCTCTCCGTCTTCGATGAACTCGCTGGGGTCGACCTGGCGCACGTCGTCGTCGGTGAGCACGAGGACAGGATCCTCGCGCACCGCGACCTCCTCCGGCTCAGCCTCCGCGGCGGGAGCCAACGCCTCCTCGGTGGCCGCGCGGCTGGCCTCGAGATCGACCTCCGAGGTTCGAATCGAGGCCAGGTCGCCACTAGCGGTGGTAAAGACGATGAGCCGCCCCCGTTCCTCCCACGGCCCATCAGTTTCGATGCGGGAACCATCCCGCGTGACCAACCAGTCCGCCGCCGCCGGCACGGCGAGGACCGTGACGGCGAGGGCGAACGAGGTCAGCTTCAAGAGCAATCGGGTCATCAAGTATCCCTCCAGTTGTGCTGGACGGTGCAGATCGGCACCGGGGCGATGAAAATCTGTCCCGTATTCTGCTCCTGAGTATAGATGTTGATGGTGAAGTTGCCGAACCGGCAGAGATCCGGGAACAAATCCTTCAAGCTGTCGCGGATTTCTCGCAGCTCGTCGGTGAGCACATCGCCGGTCTGGGCGGCGGGGTCGTCCGGATCAGAGCCCGGGGAGCCCGGAGTGTCATCGTCCGGATCGTTCTGGGTCTGCCCCAGCTTGGTGAAGATTCCGGTGAGGAAGCCACCGATGGTGGTGTAGTGACCGCTGGGCCGAACCGCTGCGCCGGTGGTGGTGAAGACCACATAAATGCGGCTGTCGCCGGTCTCGGTGCAGAAGTTGTCGCCGCCGGTGGTGGTACCGGTGTCCGGATCCGCCGGCTCGTAGGTGGAGAAGATGGTGATGCCACTGAGGCTGAAGACGTTGGCGATCTGCCGTTCCGACTCGCGCAGGTCGACCCACCAGCCGTTGCCGTTCTTGAGCCGGTTGACGGTGAAGTCGAAGCCGGAGTCCTCGAAGTCCAGCTCATCCAGGTCGTCCACATCCAGCGGCAGGCCACCGGAAGCGGCGGTGTAGAAGTCGTCCACCACCACGTAGAAGCGGCCCGTCTGGTTGGAATCCTCGCGCCAGAGGTCCTCGCGGTCCCCGGTGCCGAAGGCTAGCGCCACAACACCGCGGTCGGCGACGTTGACCACCGCCGGCGGATAGAAGATGGGGCGCCCATCGGTGTCGAAGATCGCGAACGGCTCCCACACGTCGTTGACACCAGGCTCGATGCGGCCGGTAATGGCGTCGAGAACCGGAGGCGTGCCCGTCAAATCCACCTTGTACATACTGCCGGCGGTGGTGCCGACGTAGATGTAGTCGAGGTAGAGATCGCTGTTGCGGTCCACGATGGCGGGAGCGCTGGGCACCGCGCCGTCGACGGCCCGCTTGTAGAGCACGTCACCGGTCTCGATGTCGACCATGTACAGGTAGTTACCCACCAAACCCGGACGCTCTACGGTGTTGACGTGCTCCGGATCGATACCGCCACCAAAGACCGCGACCCAGCGGTCCACCTCGTTGGTGCCGTCGTCGACCTTGATCAAGCCGATGTTGGGAATCGACCAGGTGTCGCCGAGGTCGGGGAAGCCATCGCCAGGGGTGCCGTTGGGGTCCTCATCGCTGAGGTCGGTGAACTCCCAGAGCATGGCCGGGAAGGGCAGGGTGCCGCACTCGGCGCCGCCGTTGATGCACGAGGGCACGAAGTCACTGGCACTCCCATCGGTACCCGACAAGGGCTCAGGAATATTGTTCAGGTCATACCCGGACTCGATGCCGTTGGTCAGATCATCGGGCTGGGTGATGTCCATCGCATAGATCGCCCGGCCACCCTCGCGCATGCCGGCGACGGTGACGGTGCGCCACTCCCGCTCGTCGGCGGAGGGCGTCCCCGAGTGCAGCGGGTCGATGAACACGTCGCCGGGCACCAACCGACCGTCGACGATGAACCGGTGTCCGGACTCGTCGATCTCCTCCGACAGGTCGCGGACATCGTCCATTGCCACCCGTGGAATGAAGGAGAAGATCTCGCGGCCGGTTCCGTTGTCGAACTCGCGCTCGATGTCGCCGGCGTTGTTGACCTCGCGCATGATGCCCGCGTCGAAGGCGTGCACCTGACCGTCGTTGGAACCGGCGATGAGCATCTTGCGACGATAGAGATGCTTCTCGAAGAAGCAGCGGTACCCCGGGTTGGGGTCGGCATTGTCGTCGCAGGGCTTGCCGTTGGTCTCCTTGTCGATGGAGAAGAGCTTGAAGTCGTTGGGGCGATCCACGACGATGGGATCGGAGTGGAAGATATCGCCCAACACGAAGTCGATGGGCTCGGTGATGAAGGACCCGTCGGGCTGCCGAATCTCGATCGTGTCGTGCTTGACTCGATAGGTGTCCACCAACACGTCCTGGGCGCGGACCTTGGCGGCGTCGTAGGCTGCCGAAGGAGCCGGATCCGAAGGAATGCCGAGACCGAAGATGAGGTCCTCCCACAGGCCCACGGCGTCTGCGTCGTCGTGCCAGAAATACCGCCGAGCTTGGGGTACAGCGCTCGCCGAGCCGATCACCGGTGAGTAGAAGAGGCGGCGCTGATCCACCGCCAAGCCCACCGGATCGTCTCCGGCCACCAGCAGAGAAGCATCCAGCTCCGCCTCTTCGAGGCTCTGATCCATCAGCTCCTCGCCACCGTCCCACAGACGGCAGGCGGTGTTGCGGGTGGAGCCGCAGAGGCGGTCGCGCACCGGCCTACCGTCGGCGTCCAGGGGCAGCGGGCTGAGATAAGCGTCCATCCGCCCCGACCACACGCTGGACTGCTTGACCGGGGTGAAGGTGGAGAGCACGATCTTGTCCGAAACGTTGGTCTGCACCGAAGGCACCGCCGCCGAGGCGAAGGTACTGACGTCCGGGCGGATGTTGTTGAAGATGCTCTGCAGGGTCTCCACTAGCTCGTCGGCGCTCTGGGGCCGGAAGGGCGCCAGGGTGCCGCCGGCGAGGGCGATGTCGTCCAGGGTGTCACCACCGTCGGAACCTTCGAGACCAAAACCGATGACGTAGGTGCGAACACCGTATTCCTCGCGCAGGTAGGTCGCCGCCGCCGGAGCGTCGCTGCCACAGGTCTCATTGCCGTCGGTGAGCATCAGCACATAGACGTTGCGGCATTGGAAGCTCTCGTCCTCGGTCGTGGCCATGGCTTCCCAGCCGTCGTCGCCGTTGGGCCCTTCGTACCACTCGGTGAAGTCCTCCAGCGAGTTGCCCAACGGCGTCGAGCCGCGGGGAATGATCAGCGGCACGATGGGGTCTTCCGTCACGCTACTGCTCTGCCCCACGCGCAAATCCTGGATGATCGAAAGCTTGCTGTTGACCCGGTTGTCGGTGATGTAGGGCGCGATGCGGAAGTCGGGTTCGAAGGACGAGTCTGTGGGATCCGTGCCGGGGATGACCCGGTTGGGCGCCAGCCGGTCGAGGATCTTGAGGCGGTTCTTGTCGTCCCAATTGAGGGGAATGACGTCGCCGTATTCCATGATCCCCGGGTTGTTGGGGCTGGGCAGGCGGAAGCTTACGCTCTCGTAGTCGTCCTGCCAGGTGTCGTCGTTGCCTTCCCAGCCGTCACAAGTGCTGTTGACGAAGGTCTCCCGGGCATCGTCTTCGAAGAACCCTTCGCGGTTGTTGATCTCCTTCCGCGCCGGCCCCAAGTCCCAGGTGATGAAGCCCTGGTCGGACTCCGGCACGATCTGAAAGTCGATGTCCTTGTAGGAGAAGAAGCTGGACTTGTTAGTGTTGCGGACGATCACCCGCACTCGCATGATGTTGTCGCCGTAGTCGCCGGAAAGGAGCTGGAAGGTGACCTGGAAGCGATAGTCGTTGTCGTTGACGTCCCGGCGTCCGCGGATGTAGTAGCTGTCCGTATCTCCGATGCTGGCAGTAGTGCCAAATTTGGCGTAGAGCTCCACCCGGCGCTTCTCCCAGTCGTCCCACATACGGGCCGGATTGTTGGAATCGCAGCCGATGTAGACCCAAGGATTCTCGTCATAGCACTCCTGCGCACGGCCGAAGATGTGAACGTCCCCGCGCTCCGGCACGGTGAGGACGGGTTCGTTGGTGACGGGATCCCGCAGCACCACGATGCCCTCGTTCAGGGCCCGGTAGGCCCAGTGCTTGCGGCGCACCCGGAAATCGTCCTGATTGAAGGTGGTGAAGCCGAAGTGGATATCCTCCAGGCTCTCCACCACCTGATACAGGGCGTCCTTCGCCTGGTACATCTTGGACGTCGGATCATCCGCCCGCAGGGTGGGCAGGTAGTCCCCGATGGCCCAGTTCATCGAGCCCGAGGTGTCGAGCAGGATGAAAACGTAAGGGTCGGCGGCGTTGTCCCGCAGCAGGTTGCGGTCGTCGGCGAAGGCCCCGTAGGCCAGGCCGAGGGCGAAAATGGCCAGGCTGGCGAGAAGCCAGTGCGCGCGCTTGATGGATGTGAACATGATCCTTACTCCTTACGCTTCCTGTCGTATCTGGGCTGTCGTATCTAGGTTCTTGGAAGGGCGACCCCACTCACGGCGTGGGATAGTCCAGGGACCCCTCGTAGAGCGAGTCCGCCAACGGTTTGCGGGGCTGCACTTCGACCTGTAGGTTGAGTTGCTTCTGCGCCAGCACACGGTTGCCGATGGTGCGGCGCGCGGTGACGGCGAAACGGTGGTCGATGGCCTTGTAGGGCGTGTCACCGGGCTGGGTGGCGATGTCACAGAGGTTGCAGTCGACGTTGCGCACCGCGCTGATCTGGGTGCTGGTGAGCTCGTCCGTCACCAGGCTCGGTCCCCCGTCCCGGTTGGGAAGAACCAACCGCTGGGGCTGGTAGTTGTTGCTCAACAGCAGCCAGCTGACGGCCATGCCGACAGCCGAGTCAGCGGCGTAGAAGGTCTTGCTGACCATGCGGTGATTGCTGCCCAGATCCCGTTCGGTCTGGGTGATCAACACCAGGGACATGCCCAATACGGTGAGCAGCAACAGCACCATCAACACCGCCAGGTAGGCGCTGCCTCGCTGGTCTCGGCGGGTGCGGATCTCTTGTCTCTGTCTCATCCCAAATTCCTCAGCTTGACGGTGGTTTGCAACGCTCTGCGGCGATATTTGCGCCCGACCTCCGAGTTGAGCATCACGTTGCTGCTGTAGTCGTGATCCTCGATGAAGGTGAGCAGCGGGGCCTCGTACTGCAGGTCCCGCCCCGCGGTGCGCGCCAAAGTGCTGACACGCAAATAGAAAGCATCGGGAACGTTGGCCGGATCGGCGTCGTTCCAAAGAGCGTCGGTGATGTCGTCGTCGAGGCTGTTGAACAGCCAGTCGTCGTTGGCGCCGTTGTCACTTTCGAAGATGGCACGGTCGATATTGTCGGCGTTGGGAGTGGCCGGCGCGTTGGGGGTGTCGAAGGCCACTGCCACCTGCAGGTCGACGATGTCGTCGGCGATGTCCGTCGCCAAGGTCAGCGCCGCCGTGGTTCCCAAATTGGCCGGATTGCCGTGGGGAATACCGGTGTTCGGCATCAGTCGTGCCCGAGAAAGCCGCGGCCGAACCTCCAGCGCTGTCAACGAGGTCGAGTCATTGCGGATGTAGAAGCGGTATTCCTCGAGCACGGTGACGTAGACGTCGCTGCCGTCGATGATGGGGAAGCGCTCGGCGGCGTCGTTGGTCCACAGCTCACGGTAGGCGTTGGCGCGGGTGTTGCCGATGATGGTGAACGCCACGGTCACGGTGTTGGCGTCGGAGGTCGAGGAAGCGGGGTTGAGCTCCACCACCGCATATTGCTCGCCGGGGCTACCGGAGAAGAGCAGCAGCGCCTCCGGGACGTTGTTGTCGATGGCCTCGTTGATGGTGGTCAGATCCTGATCCGGAATCTGCGGCGTTACCCGGTTGATCAACAGGGTTCCGGCGGTGGCGTCTTCCGGGGTGTCGTTGAGCACCACCGCTCCGCCGTAGTACTGCGGCGAGGAGAAGTTGCCCCGCACCGTCAGGATGTCCGTGCCGAGCATGGCGTTGGGAGAGGTACCGGTGTAATTGGCGGCCACGGCCTGGTTGGCGGCGGTGACGTTGTTGGTGACGTCCAGCGCAAAACCCATGGGCGGCGTGACGGTGGCCGCCACCGGCCCGGTGGGCCCGGTGACCGGCAGGCCGCCGCGGCCAGCCATGCGCACCAGGCGAATGATCTCGTTGTGGCCGACGCGCAAAGACTGCTGCATTTCCGCCAGTCGAGTCTGCGTGCGGGTCACCCGGGCGTTGAACTGGAACAGCAGCATGGCCACCAGAATCACCTGCACCAACACGATGAGGGACACCACCATCTCCGCCAGGGTGAAGCCTCGCTGGCCTCGGCCGAAGGATCCCTGGCGGTTCGAGCTATGTCGTTGCGGAGAAATTCTGCGAATCATCAGATCACCTTCATGATGCTGGAGGTCGTTCGGCCCTGACCGAGGATGGAGCCGTCGTTGACGGAGACCACGGTGATCTCGATGAGCTTGAAGTTGACCGCGTTGGCAGGGAAGTCACCGTCCAACTGCTCGTCCACAGTGAGCACTTCGTCGCGGGCGGCGCTGATGGGAAATTGGCGCACGGTGATCACCCGCAGCCAAAGAGCTTGCTGCACGTCGGTGGGATCGAAGGCGGCGAGGATCGCTTCGTAGTCGAGCTCGGCGTCGTTGTCCGCCTCCGCCAGATCCTGACGCATCATCTCCACCGGCACCCCGACCTCTTGGCCACTGCCGAAGAGCTCGGAGATGCGCAGCGCGTTGGAACCGTCGTCGAGGTCCAGCCGCTGATCTTCGAAGTCGTATTGAAAGAGCTCTTCGAAGGCATCGGTGGAGAAGTTGGTGGCCTGGGTCAGATGGCTCCCGGCCAGGTTGTTGACCATGCTCTGGGTGAAGAGGGGGATCAACCCCACCACCACGATGAGCAACACCGCCATGGAGACAAGACCTTCGATGATGGAGAAACCGGCCTCTTGACCCCTTCTACGGGGGCTCTGAGCACCGCTAGCACTGCGAATCATGAACGACCTCCTCAACATCCGGTCAACCGCCGATCTTCCCAGATCCAATTCTCGGCTCGATCCCGCCAGACGCTGTCGACGCAATCCCATTTCTCCGTGCGCACGCGGCCGGTGGCTTGGGGATTGAAGGTCAGCTGAACGTAGTTCGAGCGGTTGTCACCGAGACGGAACGCCCCGACGTCCTGCACCGAGCCATCGGTGAGGAAGACCGCGACGTGATCCTCGTCCTGGTCGCCGCCGACGGGATCGGTGAGCCCGAGCACCGTGGTCTCCCCGGGGGGCGGGGTGAAGCTGACGCTGTCCGGCAGCGGCAAACCCTGAATCACTTCGTCCACCGCCGGATCGAAGACCCAGGGGGTATCGGTACGAACCCCATTGGCGTCGAAGGTGGGCTGATCGACGAAGGTGAACAGGGTGCGGCTGGTGTAATCCGCCTTGACCACCGTGTCCATACCTCGTTTGATGGCTTCGTACCGGGCCTTGTTGGCGACGCTGCTCAAGTTGAGCACGTAGCTCTCCAGCTGCATGCGGACATACATCTTCCGCAGCTCGGGCAGCCCGATGAGCACGGCGATGGCCAACACCATGCTCGCCACCAACATTTCGATCATGGTGAAACCACGAGATCCCGATGAGCGTTTTCTCAACATGCCTTTCTCCTAAGCAACCTCGGTGCCAGCCTCAAAACAGACCCGCGACACAAAGATAACCTTCCTTTTTACAGTCATTTAGACCCACCCCCTGAAATCTCTTCCGAAGCTCCCAGCCAGGGGCCTTCGTTACCTTTCGTAACAGAAGTGCCATGGGGAAAGAAGAGCTCCGCCCGCGCCCCACCCCCGGGCCGGTCTTCCAGCCGGATGCGTCCGCCGTGGAGCACCACGATGCGGTGGGTCACCGCCAGGCCCAGCCCCACCCCGCCGCGGAATTGAGAGGCGAAGGGTTGGAACAGGCGCTCCTTGAGGGCTTCCGGAAGCCCCGGCCCGCGGTCCTCGATGGTCAGCCGCACGCCGCTTTCGTCGCCAACCAGGCGGACCTCCACCGGCGACTCGGAGCCCGCCTCCTGCTGCGCTCTCACGGCGTTGAGGAGGAGATTGCGGACCGCCCGCTCGAGCAGCTGGCGGTCTGCCACCAGATTCACCGACTCTTCACCTTCCACCGTCAGCTGAACTTCCGCCTCGCCGAGGGCAGGATCCGCTACCGCCCGCCGAGCCAACGCCGCGACGGAGATCTCCTCCGGCCGCACGGAGCCGGGGCGACTGAAGGTCAGGAAATCCTCCAGCACTCGCTGCAGATGATCCGCCTCGTGGCGAATCTCCGCCAGGTAATCGGCGATCTGTTCTTCATCCGGCTTGCGCTCGATGAGGGTCAAATAGCCCTTGAGAGTGGCCAGGGAGTTGCGCAGCTCGTGGGCGATCCCCGCCGCCATCTCCCCCAGGCGCTCCATCCCCTGAGCCAGCTCCGTCTCCCGAGTCTTGCGACGAGCCTCGGTGAGGTCGGCGAAGAGCACCATGTAGCCGCGGACCCGCAGATCGTCCCGGCGCAGCGGATGAACCGTCAGACCGAGGGTCCGGGGTCCCTGCTCGGGACCGGAAGCCGCAGGAGCCAGGGCCACCTCTCGCCGGCGGATGCCGCCCTCCTCCCGCACCGCCTCCTCGAGCACCGCCAAAAGCGACGGGTGGGCCGCCAGGAGCTCGCCGGCGGGCACCGGCGCCGACGGCTCGGCGACGTCCAACAGGCCTTGGCCCACCGCGTTGACCGCCAGCACCCGCAGCTCGTCGTCCACCAACAGCAGGCCGCTCTCTAGGCTCGGAGCCAGGGTCCGCTGGAGAGCCGCCAGCTCGTCCTCGGTGGTGCGGTCGGGCCGGGCATCGGAGGCTCGGGCCAGGGCGTCCATGGCCTGCTCGAAGGTGGAGAGCAACATCTCCACCTCGCTCTCCCCATCCTCTCCCGCTCCCGACGGGTGAGCACGCCGGGCCTGCTCCAGCAAGGCCTCCCAGGGCGCCAGCAGATGCCGCAGAAAGAGCAATACGAGGATCAGCACCGCGGCGTTGGCGGAGATCACCACCACCGTCAGAACTCGCAACCCGCGCTGTTGGGAAGCCAGCACCGCCGCCGGCACGTCCACTCGAAGATAGGCCGCCGGGGATGGTGGAGGCAGCGCTACGACCCCCGCCACCACGTCGCCGACCTCGTCCGAGGGACCAAATCCGGCAGCCCCCAGCAGGCTGTCGGTGCGGGCGTCCTCGGGCAGCAGATTGCCCGCCGGCAGCTCGCCACTGGACATCACGGGCCAACCTTCTCCATCGAGCAAGGCCAGCCCCACCGCCGGCTCTGCGACGGAGAGCAGCTCCGGAGTGGTGATGCTCGGGCGGTCCAGAACCTGATCCGCCAGCACCTGAGCCTGGCGCGCCACCTGGCGCCGCCGCTGCTCGGCCTCCAGGCTCAAGCCATTGCGGAAAAAGAGGAGAGAAAAGGTCGAGAGGAGAATCAACAGCATGAGGGCCGCCGGCAGCAGGATCAGCACCTCGCGGCGCAGCCCCAGCCGGACGCCTCTGCTCTTGGTCACGATCAGCCTCCTGCCATCACCAGCCCAGCAGCGGCGTTAGCAGGCCCAGGACCCCGCCCCGTCCGACGGCGAGGAGAGAGACCAGGGCACCGAGGGTCAGAAACGGTCCGAAGGCCATTTTGTGCTGCAGGCTGAGCCGCCCCAGAAGCATGGCGACGATGGCCACCGTCGACGCCGTGAACGTGGCCACCAACAGGGTTCCCAACACGCCGGTCCAGCCCAAGAAGGCCCCGATCATGGCGAGCATCTTGACGTCCCCCAGGCCCAGCCCCTCGGTGCGCCGTAGCAGATACCAGCCGCCATAGACCGCCAGCAGCACGCCGGCCCCCGCCAGGGCCCCCAGAGCTCCCACCAAGAGATGCTGAAACCACTCCGGAAGAGCCTCGGCCACGGCTGGCCAGGCGGCGGCGAGGGCAGCCCGCTGCGCTTCGCCCCAAGGCAGCCACGGCTGCAGCAGGAGACCGGCGGCGATGCCCGGCAGGGTGAGCCGATCCGGCAACAGCAGATGCTCCAGGTCGATCCCCGCCAGCGCCAGCAGCAGACAGCCGAAAGCCGCGGCCAGCAGCCAGGTGCCGTCGCGGAAGAAGCGATCCGGCGAGGGCCCGAAGGCGCGATAGCAGAACAGGAAGAGCAGCGCCGTAGCCGCCTCCAGGGCGGGGTAGCGCCAGGCGATGGGGCTGCGGCAGTGGCGGCAGCGGCCGCGCAGCAGTAGGAAGCTGATCAGCGGTAGGTTGTCCCGGGCTGCGATGAGCGAGCCACAGAAGGGACACGCGGAACGCGGCAGCACGGTGGAGGTGCCGCGGGGCAGGCGGTGGATCACCACGTTGAGGTAGCTCCCCACCACCAATCCGAGGGCGATGACGTAGAACGTCAGAAAAGCATCCATAGTCACGGTGGCCGCGATTCTACCCGCTTCCGGCCACAGCCAGCGAAAGCCCGGGATGAGCGACAAAAAAACGGGGCCGAAACCCCGTTTTTTGTCCATCCACCCCGAAGCCCCAAGTCCCGCAACCGGGGTTCCGGAATCTCGGGAGCTCGGCGGAGCAGCGCTCGGCCCTCAGGCCGCTAGAAACTCTCCCCCAACCCCTGGGGCCAGGAGACGAAGAAGCCGTCGGCCCAGACGATGTCCCGGTCGTACTCCAGCGGCTCGAAGGCTCCACCGGAATAGGACGAGCCTTCGGCGACACCGTCTCGACCCAGGCTGCGAATGGCCATCACCTGCTCACCGTGGGGATCGCCGACGTTCAAACGATAATCGAAGGACCAATTCCACCCGTCGCGCCGCGCGATCTTGCCGGTGTATTGGGGAATCAGGGCCTCGGTGAGATCGTCATAGCTGATCATCGAATAATGCCCCATGGTGAAGACCTCACCCTGTCCTGCCGCAGCGGCGGCGGCCTGATCCGTGAGCCAGGCCATCATCGCCGTTCCGGCGAGCTTCTGATCTGCCATGGTCCGCTTCTGCTTCGCCTTCTGCATCACTCCCAACATGTTTGGGATCAGCATCGCGGCGATGATGCCGATGATGGCTACGACGATCAGAAGCTCGATGAGGGTGAAACCACGTTCGGTTCTGTGCACAACTCTCCTCATATCAACTCCTGCAAAATGTCACGACCCTGGGGGGACATCTAAATAATAACAGCAAGAGCTGTGCCAAGCAGCATACCGTCCCAGCTCAGGGGGACTTCCGCCTCACCAAGGCCCGGAGCACATCATTGCTTCGTTGTACTCCCAGGTCGAAAGCGTCGACTCGAATGCGCTCATCGACGTTGTGAATACCCAGAAGATCCTGGGGCTCCAGCGCGAAAGGCGAAAATCCATAGGCTGGAATTCCCCGCTGGCGGAAATAGCGCGAGTCGGTGAAACCAGAGATGAAGACGGGCACCACCGGTGCCACCTGTCCCAACCGCTCCTCCAGCACCGCAAAGAGCTCATGATCCACCGGCGAGGGCCCCGCCGGCGGTGACGCAACCAGCACCTTCACCGACAGATCATCGCCCAGTGCGTCGCGCACCTTCTTCAGAAAGGCGTCGGCATCGGTATCCGGCAGCAGGCGGACGTCGACGTCGGCGCTGGCGGTGGCGGGAATGGAGTTGATGCGCTCACTGCCCTCCAACACCGTCACTTGAACGGTGTCGAGAAACATTCCCGCCATCCCCGGGTACAGGCTCTCCTTCGGGCCATCGGGGCCGATGACCCGATCGATGTTGGCGAAGCGGTCGGAATACGGCGGCTGATGCAAGGGCGCCAGAGCCCGCAGATAGATGCGAACGCCCTCGGTGACTCGAAACTCGGTGGGCAGAGCCAGCAGACGGTCGAGGCCGCGGATCAGGCGATGGGCAGCGCTTCGAGGGTGGTAGCCGGAGGCGTGACCCGCCCGGCCTCGGGCGGTGATGCGCAACCAGAGGGGCCGCTTCTGAGCCACCTCCACCCCCCACCACAGCAGCCGCCCGTTGACGTGGCGATTGGCTCCGCCCTCGTTGAGCACCAGGCCGACCTGTTCAAAGAGCTCCGGACGATGCTCTAGAAGCCAGGCGGTACCGCGGCCGCCGCCGTTCTCTTCATCCGCCACGCCGAGGAAGATCACGTCCCGGTCGCGCTCGACGCCCTCCCGTACCAGCTCCACCAGCGCCGCGAGGTGAGCGATGCCCAAGCTCTTGACGTCGACGGCACCACGGCCCTCGAGATAGCCGTCCCGCAAGCGACCGGAGAAAGGCTCGAAGCTCCAGCCTTCCCCCGCCGGCACCACATCCATGTGGTGCATCAGCAGCACCGCAGGCCGCCGCTCCGCCGCTGGCACCGTCGCCGGCAACCGCGCGTAGAGACTGGTGCGGCCTTCCGGGGTTACCAGCAGACGGCTGGCAATCCCTTCCCGATGCAGAATGCCGGCGAGATATCCGGCGGCCAGGAACTCGTTCCCCGGCGGATTGGTGGTGTCCAGGCGCAGGTAGCCTTGAAGCCAGCGGGCGGCCTCGGAGAGATCCTGCCCCCGGGCGGGCACGACGAAGACCGGCACGACGAAAAGCAGTGCAGCGGCGAGAAAGGCCAGAGCCCGGAAGCAGACGGTGGAAGAGCGGAGATTGAGCATCACGGTGTGGGTCTCGAATGGGAGTCTTTGAAGCTCGGCCTGAAGGATTCAGTCCGAGCGGATCAGCCCGAGTATATGGAATGCATAAAAAAACGGGCGCCGCCGTGAGGCAGCGCCCGTCTTCGCATTCAGCCGTTCAGGAACTGGTTACGGCGCGTTACTCACCGCGACACCACCAGGCCAGCGGACGAAGTAGCCGTTGGCCCACACGATGTCTTCCTCGTAGTTGGTCGGCTCGAAAGCCGCGGAGGTGTAGGTGGTACCGGAGAAGATGCCGTCCTGACCCGGGCTGCGGATCGCCATCAGCTCGTCGGAGTCGAACTGGGCGGTGGTCAGGTAGAAGCTGTAGCTGTGACCCCAGCCGTCAGCGGAGGGGACGGCCTGGATGTACCGGGGCTCGAGCTGAGCCGCGATCACTCCGTGACCCTTCTCGTCATAGGAAGTCAGGTCGACGGTGTTGGTAGCCTGGCCCGCGGCGGCGGCAGCCACCTGGTCAGTGAGCCAGGACATCATGGCGGTACCGGTGTTCCGGACGTCCGCGACGGTCCGCTTCTGCTTCGCCTTCTGGAGCGCGTCCAGGAAGTTCGGGATGAGCAGGGCGGCGATGATGCCGATGATGGCAACAACGATGAGCAATTCGATGAGCGTGAAACCACGCTGACGGTTCTGAAGCTTTCTGAGCATTTTGGGAAACCTCCTCGTTTACGTTCTCGGGGCTTTTGGAGCCGCTAAACCCTTTAGGGGAGTTATCAGTTGCAGGGAGCGTGCCAGGTTGTAACAGCCCTGCAATAGGCGTTTGTCTAGGCGAAGCCCCATGGCTATGGACAAATTTTGGCAACTCGCGGACAGGAAGTGGCAATTCCTGGTCACCTAGCCCGTCAGCCTCAGCGCACCAGCCGCTCGACCAGCTCGGAGTAGAGCTCGACGCCCTCCACGTAGCCTGGTAGGGCGATGCGTTCGTTGGGGTTGGCGCCGGTGAGAGTGTCCGGCGTCAGGATGAAGAAGGGGGAAAATCCGAAGGTGGAAATCCCCGCCCGTCGGAAGAAGCGCGCGTCGGTGGCGGTCCAGGGCAGGAAGAAGGGCCCCGATGGAATTTTGGGGTAGCGCTCCCCGAGGAGCCGCTGGATCTCTTGGAAGGCCGGGTGGCTGGTGGGAGTGCTGTGAGCGGAGGCGGGGCGCTCCACCAGCGCCCAATCAACGCCCCAGAGCATCCAGTCCGGCAGCAGCTGGCGCCGGACCTCCTGCGGGTCGTCCCCCGGCAGCACGTGGAGCTTGACGATCATGTGGTAGCCGCCGCCGGGCTTCTCCTTGACCGGGAAGGGATGGGCCTCGGAACGGAAGAGGGCCTCCAGATATCCGGGCATAGCCTTGAAAGCCGCCGGATCGTAGATCAGCTGGTGCGGATCGGAAAGGCCCTCGCGCAGATCCTCGCGATCCCGGGTTTCGGCATAGGAGCGCATCATCTCCTCGACCTCGGGCAACACCCGCAAATCGCCGAGCTGCTTGCGCAGGCGCGCGATGCGCTTGCGCAGCTCCACCAGGGACTGCTTGGAGTGACTACAGATCTCGATGTCGACGAATTGCTTCTGCCCGAACTCGGTGCCCCAATACTTGCCCTGGTCGGCATCGATGGCCTCGACGATGCCGCCCTCGGTGAGCAGCACCCAGGCGCGCTCGGCGATCTCCGGATGCTCCCGCAACACCCAGGTGGCCCCCAGATCGCTCCCCCGCTCCTCGCTGCCGGTGGCCAAGAAGATTACCGACCGCCGCGGCTTCTCCCCGCGGGCGGCCAATTCCATCACCGAGACCAGCTGAGCGATGGCCAGGCTCTTCATGTCGAAGACGCCGCGGCCGTAGATCCACGGCGGGTCCACCGTGCCGCCGAAGGGAGGCACGGTCCACAGCTCGGGGTGGAAGATGGGCTCGACGTCGATGTGGTTGTGCAGCACCACCGCCTCGGGCTCTTCTCCCTCGAGAATCGCCCACAGATTGGCGTGACGCTCCCCCAGCCGCTCGATGTGGACCTCCAGCCCCGCCGCTTCCAGGTGCTCCGCCAGATAGAGAGCGCCGGCGTACTCGTCGCCGTCGTCGGCGTTGGTGTCCACCTTCAGATAATCCTGCAGCAGGCGCACCTCGGACAGCGATTCCCAATCCACGTCGGCCCAGCGCTGGCTCTTCTCCAGATCGACCCGGTCTCGCGAGAAAGCAGCGCGGGTGATCGAGAAGAGCAGCACTGCCGCCAGCCCCACCAGCAGCAGACTGCCGTAGAGGGCGATGCGGGCGGTGCGCCGATGCAGGCGTTGAAGCTCGTTGCGTTGCAGCATGATCTCGTGCTCGGGAGGGGAGCGAGCTTGGAGCATCGAGGGAGAGTTTCCGGGCTCGCCGCTCCAAGGGAGCATCGAGTATCTCAAATTCCCATCGGTAGGAGAAACATCCTCTCAATAAGAAGCTCCACCGCGCTTCCAGCTCCTGGTACGCTACACGCTAGTTTTCGTCCCCCCCGAAGCTGCCAAGCCATCCGGATTGTCATGAGCTCAACCGTCGAAGTCGCCCCCCGGCCGCCCCGGCGCATTCTCGCCGCCCTACTCCAGGGAATCCTGCTGGCGACTCTGCTGCTGGTCTTCCGCATCTCCAAGGCCCGCATCCTGGATCTCGACGCCGGGCTGCTGGATTGGGTGACGCTGCTGCTGCCGGAGCTCGGCGCGGTTGCGGTGCTGGAATGCTTGGCGGTGGCGTTGGCCCGCTGGCTACGGGGTCCCGAGGGGCGCCTTTCCGGCGCTTCTATTCTGTGGTGGATCGGCTTCGTCCTGGTACACCTGGGCGCCTACACCCTGGCGATCCTGGAGCACACCTTCTTTCTCCACACCGGGATCCGCCTCGATCTGGAGCTCATGCTCTACGCCGCCGGCCACTTCCAGATGCTCCAAGGGCTCTTGGCCTACGGCGTCGACGGCAGCTTCCTGCTCCGCGCCTCCTTCGCCGGCGGCCTGCTTTTGGTAGGCCTGATCCTCGCCTGGGCTCTGCCTCTCTCCGGCGAGCTTCGGCGACGCCTGGCGCCTCAGCGCCAGACTCTCCTGGCCAGCACTCTCGGCGCTTTGATCCTGGTGGCGGTGCCGGCCACCGCCGTCATCGCCTACTCCGGCCTCGGCACCACCACCCTCGGCGGCTTCTTCCGCAGCAAACCCAGCTTCACGGAAGAGATGCAGCGGGCCGCCGCCGAGATGGTGCCGCCGGACGAGTACTACCGGGAGCCACGCCTCACCGCTCCCCCTACCCGCACCCCCAATGTGGTGCTGCTGATCCTCGAATCCACCCGCGCCGACGTCACCCCGCCCTACGCGCCCCGGGAACGCTGGTCCCGCACTCCCCACCTCGCCGCCCTGGCGGAGGAAAGCGTCGTCGTCGACACCGCCTACTCCTCCGTGACCCACACCTCCAAGGCTCTGGTGGCGATCCTCTGCGGCATGTACCCGCGGCTGGCCATGCCCATCTACGAGCACCTGGAGGACAACCTGCCGCTGCAATGCATGCCCCACCTGCTGGCCCAGGGTGGCTACCGCACGGCCTTCCTGCAGACCGCCATGGGTCGATTCGAGAATCGTCCGGGGCTGGTGCGCAACTTCGGCTTCCAGCAGGCGGCCTTCCAGGAAACCCTGCGGCGCCCCGGCTTCGGTACCACCGGCTACCTGGGCCTCGACGAGATGGCCATGGTGGAGCCGGCCCTGCAGTGGATCCAAGGCGGTGGACCAGAGCCCTTCTTCCTCACCCTCCTGACCCTCTCCACCCACCACCCCTACCAGGTTCCTGGCCAGCCGGTGGTCACCGCGGTGCGGGAGCATCGAAAGCTCTACGACGACGCCATCGAGCACCAGGACCAGGTGGTGGGAGCCCTGGTGGACGGGCTGCGGGCCAGTGGCCGGCTGGAGGACACGGTGCTCATCGTCCTCGGCGACCACGGCGAGGCTTTCGGCGAGCATCGGCGCTGGCAGCACGACATCGTGCCCTATGAGGAGGTAGTGCGGGTGCCCTGGCTGATCCGCGCACCGTGGCTACTGGAAGAGAAGGATCGAGTCGAGGGACTGCGCCACCACGTGGATCTCCTGCCCACCGTTCTCGGGCTGCTGCAGGCGCCCTGGGAAGGTGAGCTCCCGGGACAGGACCTATTCGACGACCCGGGCCATCCCCGAGTCTTCAGCTCCTGCTGGTTCACCAACACCTGCCTGGCCATGCGCGAAGGCGACCGCAAGTGGATCTTCCACTACGGCCTGCGCCCCACCGAGGCCTTCGACCTCGCCAGCGATCCGGGGGAGACGGAGAATCTGGCGCTGGAGATGAGCGAGGAGGAAATTCACCGCGCCGAGGAACGGATTCTGGGTTTCCGCCTCACCGTCGACGCCTGGTGGGCAGAGCACCCGGCGCAAACCAGCGGAGCAGAACGCTGGTGGCAAGAGGCTCCGCCCCCCGCCGGCCCGAATGCAGGAAGCTCCGGCGCTGCACCCCCGGGCGCCGCTCCGCCCTCGCCGCCCATCTACCGGCCACCACCGGTGGGCGGAGGATCGGACTCCGAGGACGGCGCGGCCCCTCCGGCCGACACCTCAACCCCATGAGCGCTGCCTCGGCGCCCGGCGCCGTCCCCCACCTGATCATCGGGACCAAGGCTCAATTCATCAAGATGGCCCCCATCGCCACCCTGCTGGAGCGTCAGGGCCGGCCCTACCGCATTCTCGACCTCTCCCAGCACGGCTCTCTCACCGGGCAAATCCTCCAGGACTTCGAGCTCCAGCCGGACCTGGTCTACTTCCTCCCCACCGGCCGCACCGTCGGCACCTACGCCCAGATGCTCCGCTGGCTGGCGCGGGCCGGCACCGAGCTGGCCCGGCCGGCCCGCCGGCTGCGGCAGCGGCTGGTCCTGGGCTCGCCAGCCGTGGCGCTGGTCCACGGCGACACCTTCTCCACCGCCCTGGGCCTCTACCTGGCGCGGCGGCTGGGCCTGCCGGTGGGATTGGTGGAAGCGGGCCTCAGCAGCGGCCAGCTGCTCAACCCCTTCCCGGAAGAGATGGTGCGGCGCCACGTCGAAAAACGCGCCCAATTCCTCTTCCCCCCGGACGACGTCTCCACCCGCAGGCTCGAGGAACGGAAGCTGCGCGGCGCCATTCATCCCACCGGCTACAACACCGGCCGGGACGCCCTGCTGCTCATGGCCCGGCGGGCGGGAGAGGATGGCGGCTCCGCGCCCACGCCATCGACGCCAAGAACCGTCCTGACCCTGCATCGGGCGGAGACCCTCGGCCGCTCCGGGCGGCTGCGACGGCTGGTGGAGCATCTGCAGGCGCTGGCACCGGAGCTGGCACCGGTGACCTTCTATCTCCACGAGCCCACCGAGCGCGCCCTCACCCGCACCGGCCTGCGTCGGCAGCTGGAAGACGACCCCCACATCACTCTCCAGCCTCTAGCCGCCTATCCCGACTTCGTCCGCGCCCTGGTCCACGCCTCCTTCGTGCTCACCGACGGTGGCTCGGTACAGGAGGAGACCTCCTACCTGGGCAAGCCCTGCCTGGTCCTGCGCCAAACCACCGAGCGGCCCCATGGAATCGGCACCTCGGCCGCCCTCACCACCTTCGATCCGGCGACGGACCTGGCCTTCCTGCGCTCGGTAGCGGAAAGCACCGATCAGCCAGCCACCGACGAGCCCACCTTCGCCGCTCCGCGGGTGATCCTCGACGCGCTGGACGCCCACGTCGCCGCCGCTGGGGGCGCCTCATGAGCGGCGACCGAAGCATCCCGGGCGACGGCGGTTACCGCGGCGGCGACGCCACCTACCACCGACGCCACGGCCGGCGCACCCTCGGCCGGGCCGAGGTGATGGCCAGTCAGCTCCCCCCTGGCGGACACTTCCTCGACGCCGGCTGCAACCGCGGTCTCACCAGCGCCCACCTGCTGGAGCGCGGAGCCGTGGAGCGGGTCACCGGCATCGAGCTGGCCCGCTCCACCGTCGACGACGCGCTTCTCGCCGACCCCCGCTTCGCCTTCATCGAGGGCAATCTCTGCGACATCGACTGGCAGGAGACCTACGACCACGTCTTCTACGGCGCCGTGCATCACCACATCCTGCGGGAGCGGGGCTTGAGCGAGGCGGTGCGGGTACTCCAGCATCTGGTGAGCCACTGTCGCCGGAGCTTCTATTTCGAGACCGGGCACATCACCGAAGGTGGCCGCTGGGCCTGGCAGCGCGCCCTGCGGCGCTACTTCCGCACCGATGAGGAACACCTCTTCTATCTGCTGCGCTGCGTCGAGGAGCAAGTCGAAGACTTCGACGTCGCCGGCCGCTTCTGGATCCACGGCGCCCGCCGCTGGCTCCTGCGCCTGGACCTCAAGCCGCTGGAGGAACGCCGCCTCCCCACCCCGCCTCTGCCGCTGGTGGAGGTCGGCAAGGGCGCCGGCGAACGCCTGGGCCGCACCTTCGGCAGCCGGCACCAACAGCTCCTTCCGCTGCAGGAGAGCGGCCGAGACACGCCGGTGGAGCTGCGCTTCCGTCCCTCTTCCTCCGGCCCCCTCTTCCTCAAGCGCGCTCTCCACAGCCCCCTGGCGCAGCACCAGGAGCTGACCCTCGGCCTGCAGCTGAACCAAGTGCCGTGGGCGGTGCCCCCCATCGCCCGCACAGAGGACGGCGCTCTCGCCTTCCCGCGCATCGAAGGGGACTCCCTGCTCAACTTTGCCGGAGGGCCCGCGGACCTGCGCCGAGGCCTGGCCGCCCAATTGTTGGTGGTGGCCTCCCAAGCAGCCCGGCTCCAGCCGGAGTTCCCGCAACGGCTGCTCCTGCCCGCTTCATCGGACACGGCGCTGGCGGACGTGGTGGACCTCAACCCCAACAACCTGCTGGTGGAGACCGGTCCCGAGGGCCCCCGTCTTCGGGTGGTGGACTTCGAGCCCCAGGGCAACCACTATCGCTGGAAGAACCGTCTGCACCTGGGCCGGACTCTGCTGGCCCTCGGGCACCACCGGCCGCGAGCGCTGGGGGAGGTCACTCTCGGCATCCTGGGAGGCCTCCGCCACCTGCTGCGCTATCAGCTGGCCGCTCCCCGCCATCGACTGCTGCACCGTCAGCCGAATCTGGGATCGGTACTGGTGGCGGAAACCCGATCTCGGGTCGAAGGCCTGCTGGCGCGGCTGATCCCCCGTCTCGACGAGCTCTGAGGACCATGACCGAGGCCCCTCCCGAAGAGCGCTCGCCGGCGCTCCCGACCAAGACCCGCCGCATCCGCCGGCGCCAGCAGCTCACCGCCCTCGGCTCCTGGCTCTTGGGATTGGCCTTGCTGGTGGCGGTAGCGATGGCCGGCGATTTCAGCCGCGAGCAGGTGCTGCAGGTGCTCTCCCCCCTGGCGGTGGCGGGGTGGATCCTGGTCACCCTCCTCGCCCGCCTGCTGCAGGTGGAAATCCTGGTGCGGCCGATCTACGCCTGGGGCGGCACTCTGGGACGCTCCGACGCCTTCTGGCTCGGCTGGCTGCGCAGCTTCTTCAACCAGGTGGTGCCGCTCTCCGGGCTCGCCGTCTATGCCGGGGTGATCAAGCGGCGCAGCGGGCTCGCCTGGGGGCAGGTCGCCGCCCTCGCCTCGCCGCAATTCCTCCTCGCCCTGCTCGCCAGCAGTCTCTTCGGAGCGGTGATGGTGAGCACCAACCTCGAGCGCCTGGGCAACACCGGCCTGCCTCTGCTGGCAGCGTTCTTGGGTGTCGGAATCCTGGTGGCGGTGCTCATCGCCCGCGGCGGTCATGGGCTGAGCTTCGCCCCGGCCTTCATCCGCCAGCGCCTGGAAACCGCTCGGGAGGCCTGGATTCTCTTCTCCCGGCGCCACGACATGCTCTGGGGCCTGCTGGTCCTGCACATCCTCTCGACGCTCTTCCGAGCTACGCGCCTGTGGATTCTCTTCGCCGCCAGCGGCGCGGACCTGCCGGTGGCGCTGATCCTGCTGCTCATCGCGGTGAGCGACTTCAGCTTCCTGCTGCAGATCACCCCCGGAGGTTTGGGCATCAAGGAGGCGGCCCTGGTGGGCATCGCGGCGTTCCTCGGCATCGACACCCAGATCACCGCCGCCGTGGCCCTGGCGGACCGGGTGTTGATCCTCTCCATCACCACCCTCCTCGCCGGCCCGGGCTTCTGGGCGCTCCGGCGTGCGGCTACTCCTGCCGGTCCCCGCTCCCCCGATTCCTAGGACCCGAATTCCGGGGGCCCCAATTCCGGGACCCCAAGTCCCGCTGCCGGTAGAGCACCTCTTCGAGATAGATGCGGTGGCGGTTGAGTAGGTCTCCCACCAACCCCACCTGGAAGACCAGCACCGCCAAAATGGTCAGCGCCGCGGCGGCGAAGCCGGTCCATTTGTAGGGGGAGAAGCTCCCGGTCTCGAAGTAGACCACCGCCAGGAAGAGACCCAATCCCAACCCCGGGAGGAAGAGCAGTAGCGCCAGCCAGCCGAAGAATTTGAGCGGGTTGTAGTCGCGGTAGCAGCGGAAGATGATCTGCGAGGTGCGCAAGGCATAGCGCCACAGGTTGCTCGCCACCCGGCTCTCCCCAAAACTGCGCTCGCCGCGCACTTCCAGCGGCACCTCGGCGATGCGCAGCTGTTTGAAGGCGAGGTTGAGGAAGACTTCCTGGGTGTAGGTGAAGCGCCCCAGCAGGTTCAGATGCAGCGCCGCCCGGCGGCTGTAGCAGCGCATGCCGCAGGAGACGTCGTAAAAGGTCGCCCCCGCCAGCCGCGACACCAACCGGCTCATCATGCGGTTGCCCCACAGCTTGAGCCACGGCATCCGCGGCACCAGCTCGGGATCCGCAAAGCGCGAGGCGGTGGCGAAATCCGCCTCCCCCGCTACCACCGGCGCCACCAGCCGGGGAATGTCCGCGGGATTGAATTGACCGTCGGAATCGATGCTGACGATGAGGTCGGCGCCCTGATCGATGCCATAGCCCAAGGCACTGTGGAACGCCGCCCCCACCCCGCGGGGCGCCGGGTGGCGCAGGACCTTGGCCCCGGCTTCCCGGGCGATCTCCCCGGTACGGTCGGTGCTCCCGTCATCCACCACCAGCACGTCGATGACGGCGATGCCCGGAATCTTCTCCGGAATCCCGGCGATCACCTCCCCCACCGTCCTCTCTTCATTCAGCGCCGGCATCGCCACCAGCAGCCGCAGGCCCGCTTCCACCGACTGGGCCGCAGCCTGCCGAGCCTCCAGGTCTCCAGCAGCTTCCACCTCGGCCTCCCGAGGCGACTCCGCCCGCGCTCCTTCCGATCCGTTCATGGCCCTGTATCTTGACAGATTCTTCAGAGCTCAGGGTTTCGTCCACAACGGACTGACGCTGGTTCGGGCCGAATCTGGTGACAAACAGGGGCCTTCAACGCGGAGGGCGTCAAGAGTCAAGCCCTGCGGTGGCACAAGGCCATCCTCGGGTCTTGCTCTTGACTCATACCAGCAAGAGACAAAGGAAAGTTTGAGGGTTTAGAACGGAAGTGGAGCCGCCAGTTGCAGCTTGAGAGAGGAGCCTGAACGGATTCCAGGAAAGACCGATCCGTGGGCTGGGTCAGTACTGGCACCCCTCCGCTCCGACAAACCAGCACGCCTCCGCCCGGGCCAGGAAGAACGGCAGCTCCCCGTAGATGAAATACCCCGCCACCAGCAGCGCCACCAGCACCTGGCTGCGCCGCGGCAGGTAGGCGATGAGGTAGTAGCTGATGATCCCCGCCATGGGGATGAGCACCGGGAAGATGTAGCGCCCCTGGAGGGCATAGTCGAGCATCCCGGATTTGAGATAGATGCGGTAGTTCACCAGCACCAGCAGCACCAGAGCATAAAACCCGGCCACCACCGCCGCCCCGGTCCACGCCCCGCCGGCGTCGTCGGGCTGCCATTTGCGGATGAAGAGGACGGCGGTGACCAGCAGGATGGCCAGCATCGGGTAGAGGCTGGTGCTCCATTTCCGCATCACCAGGTGCCCGTGGTACCCCATGCCGTCGGCGAGCATGAAGACCACCCACCGCCGGGCGTACTCCATGGGCCCCAAGAGCGATGCCGCCAACGCCCCCGGATCCCGCGCCACCGCAATCAAATTCCGCGCCCGCCGCGCGTTGCCCGGCTCGTGGATTCCCCGGGTCATGGCAATGGCCTCTTCGAAGCTTAGGTTCCCCTCTTTGAACTGGCGCACGATGTAGTTGCGGGCAAAGATCCGGTTCTGCATGGCCTCTTCGAGGCTCAGGACCTGGTCAGCCTTGGGCGTCAAATGCCCGTAGACCAACACGTTGGTGCCGTAGAACCCCGCCGCGTAGATCCCCGCCAGCACCGTCACCACCACCCACGCCATGCGCTTCCGATACCCCGTTACCACCTCCGGAGCCGCCCCCTCCTCCGGCTTCGCGAGCGCTCTTTTGAGATGGCCCCATGCTCCCAGCAGGTGCTTGCGCTCCCGCACCAGGAGCACGAGCTCCAAAATGAAGGCGAAGGGCAGGAAGCTGGTCTTGGTCATCACCCCCGCAATCACCGCCAGCTGGCCTTTGGCGAGGGTGGAGACGGAGCGATCTTCGGAGAAGCGGAAGAGGTAGTAGAGGGCCAGGACGGCCAGCAGGTTGATCAGGTTGTCATACGACACCGCCGCCGCCAGCCCGGTGAACATGAGGACGTTGGTGATCATGACTAGGAAGAGGAGGTGCACGATCCGGTTGCCGGTCATCAACCGGATCCACCGCAGCCCGTAGAGCACCGTCAGCAGCCCCAACCCACAGTTGAACAACCGCAAGACCAACCAATCCGCCACCGGCAGCCACCCCAAAAGATTCAGCACCCGCCCCGTAACCCAGTTGTAGAGCCACGGCACCCCCTCGATCAACCCATACCGAAACGTCTCCGGCCCATCATCCGGCACGCCCCAACTCCCGGCGAAGATGTCCGCGCGGTTGAGGTGAGTCACCTCGTCGGGGGGGAGCTCTACGGCGATGTTTAGGGCGAAGAAGAGGAGCTTGGCGGTGAAGTAGAGGAGGGTTAGGGCTAGGAGGGGGCGGTAGGGAACTCTTGCAAAGGAAGCTGCACTCCGAGCGGATTCCGGGGGGTTCGGCAAGGTGACCATTCTCTTGGGACGGGGCAATTGGAAGACGAGCCTAGCACAGGCCAACCCTGAACCTTCGCGCGACAGCGTAGCGATCTCGAGCTACTTGCTGGCCCTCAAACCTTTCTGTAGGCCTCAGGGGGGTTCACTCGACGCTCGTGTCTCTCGTTAGCTGAATCCTCCGAGAAACACGTCCCTACTCGGATCTTGATCTCGTCAGCCGAATCCAACAATGCCTTGAAGATCTTGATGGGCCTATCAGAGGTGGCTTCCACTACCCCTTCTTTCTTCTGCGCCAAGATTGCTAGGACACCAGCAAGACAGGCAGCAGCGGCAGAGGATCCCGAAAATCGCCCAAATCTATTTCCGCCGCCGCGTAAGGCAGTCAAAAGACCCCCCCCCTCTTTCGTTCCTCCAGGGAGATAAAAATCTCCCCTAAAGAGCGGCTCATCACAAGGATAGTCCTGATAGTCTTCCAAGCTCCAGACCGATGGACCAAACGAGCAATCAAACCTCGCTCGCTCGTCACCTAGATTGAACGAACCAGCAGCCATAGCGGAAGACACGCCACCCGCGCCAACAGCAGACACTGGAGGAGGGCAAAACGCCGGACAAAGTACATTCGCTGGCGGCAAGTGCTGCTCTACCATGCCACCCTTGTTCCCTAGAGCTACAGCGTGCAGAATACCTGCAGCTAGCACACTCTCACATGCCTTACGCCAAAGGACTGGGTCGACATTCGCCGAGAAGTTGCGCGCATAACAAATCACGTCGACACCTTCGGCCATTGCCTGATCAAAGGCCTTAAAGACATCACATTGCTTTTTCCCAACCTTGAGAGGAAGTATCTTCGCGAAAGGTGCTACCCCCTGCTCCTTGCCGGCGACAAGACCCGCAACGCCTGTTCCATGGCCCTTACCATCATCCTTGTGAGGGTCTTCAGCCTTCCCAAAGGCTTTCCCCTCCAACAAGCGCCCTTCAAATTCCGAGTGCCCTTCAACCCCCCTATCAACTACCGCCACCACCACACCGTCACCGGGCTTCAAGATACCAAGGCTATCTAGCCCCAGAGGGCCAGCCACTTCATTGCGACGAGAATAACGAAAGGGTACCAAACCAAATGGACCAGCAAAGGAAGATTCCGGTAGCTCGCGTTTCTCAGGCACTACACCTAGAAAGTCCTTATCGGTCTCATCACCTTGCTCAGCATCAAAAGGATCTGATGGATGAACCCTATACGGCGCATATTCGGACGCTCCAGTCGTCATTTCCTCAGGCCCGATTAGCGACACGAGAAAGTCTACCGACGCCGACACCAACAGACTTCCTGTGACCCAACTTTCCTCCCTGACATCTAACCCTGAACCAAACCCCTCAGAAAGCTGAAGGAGTCTGCTCTTCTCAAAATCGAACGCTTCTTGCAACTCAGTCAAGCTTATCCTGTACTCAACGCCTCCAGACCCACCTTCACCTGCATTGATCAAACCTACGGGAACGGCCCTAGGAAGAACAATCACTGCTCTTTCCACATACCCCTTAGGCGACCCCCGCAGCTTTGAATGAAACTCGCGCAGCCGAACCTCGAAAGGCCTCAATATTAGCCCCCTCTTACGATCGGACAGGCATTCACACTAGAAACATCGCTACCCTCTTCCCCTGTAACAATATCCTCATTGGGCAGCAGCCAGTCGCCCAGCGCTGAGCAATCCCCATGCGCAGTTCGAGCGGTCCACCTGGACCACCACGTGGTCTTCGGGACAAAACCTTCATTCCCTGGAATCCCGTACAATGAGTAGTAGGGGCGAAAATGACTTGCCATGTGATCTCCGTCATCCGGATAACAGGACCCAGAACCCTCAAGATCCGGTCTCTGAGGGGCACCAAAAAAGATATCTAAGCACCTCTTCTTGTTGCCATGATTACAAGGATACGGATCAAGCTTTATCGACCTCTCCCAAGGGACAGAATCTTCTACCCCCCTAACCTTGATCAGAACCTTATTGCCCGCAACAGTATTCTGCCAGACAGCAAGATCTGCAAGCACCTGCTTAGCCTTCCCCTTATCAGAAGGACGATAAATATGAAAAACCGGAGCTCGATCATCATCACAGACTCTTGCCGGATCCTCAGGGCATGGCTCATAAAGAGTAGTCAAAGAGCAGACTGACACTACTCCACCTGCAAGAGACAAGGTTGATGAAATCCGGTCTCGATCCAGGCCCCCAACGTCGAGCAGACTCTTCATCGACAGCAACCAGCGAGAGTCCCGAGCCTCCTTACCCGCCTTAGGACTCTTAGAAGTCTTCAATTGGGAAGATGACTGAAAGGACACTGAGCCCGAAACGCCTTCAACCTCAATCTGATAACCCTCAAAGTTGAGATACACCGCTGCATACAGAGGATTAAAAGAATCAGGATCGCCACTATAGCAACCCTCCCTTCCATTATTAGAATCGACACAATCCGTAGCAATTGCTGCAAACACGGGCGTATGAGGGCACACACCACTCTTGAGGATGGCCACATCAAGCTGATCGTCTTCATAAGGCAACAGGGCAACCAACCCATAAACGAACACACGAATCAAGATATCCACTTACACCTCCAACAGCCGAGACAGACAATAGATACCTGTGGCGGTATGCGAAGCTCGCGACCGGAACCAGACCAAGAGAACACCATCACCAAGAGATCCGATTCAACCGACAAGAAACCTCAGGATAAAAAGCGATCTATCAAAGAAGCAACACGCCACCTCACCACTTCACCACCCCACCACCCGCCCACCCGCCCAAACCCTTACCGAAGCCCC